>JAYVBN010000481.1:0-3119 GCA_043750455.1 Bacteroidia bacterium
TCCAAACGTAATTGCATTTTTCTTTCCAGTTGAACGTGCCGGAAAAACTTTAAAGTTTGAGTAATTGCTTATGGCTTGTCCCGCAACTCTTAAAGAATCATCAGTTGAGTGATCATCAATTAATATCACTTCAAATTTTTCCTTTGGAAAATCCAGCTTTCGCAAAGTTTCGATCAAAGCTGAAAGATTCTCCTCTTCGTTTCTAAAAGGAATGATGACAGAAAGAAAGCGAGCAGGTGATTCTGTAGCTTGCTTGGCCGAAGATTTATTCCACCCTATTATCAGCAGGAGGAGGAATAAAAAATAAATAGCGAAGACCGAAATAAAAAAGGCAGTCATTACAGGCTTCTGATTAAATTGCCGAGGTTAGTTATATAGACCTTCAGGTTTTTAAAACCTCGAAGGTCTTGCAAGCAAAATGGAGAAAAAAACAATCAAAGAGAAAATTATACTTGGTCTTGACCCTGGCACTAGTGTAATGGGTTATGGAGTGATTCTGGCAAAGGCATCCAAACTTACGCTATTGCAGTTTGGTGTAATCCATCTTAGTAAATATGAAACACACGAACTCAAACTTAAAAAAATATTCGAGCGTGTGTTGAGTATTGTAGATGAATTTAACCCTGATGAAGTTGCATTGGAAGCGCCATTCTTTGGAAAGAACGTACAGTCTATGCTTAAACTTGGCCGCGCTCAAGGCGTGGCTATGTCGGCTGCGTTATATCGGGAAGTGCCCATTACAGAATATTCACCAAAATCTGTCAAACAATCAGTTACCGGAAATGGAAATGCATCGAAAGAGCAAGTGGCCAGAATGCTGATGCAGATTTTAGGAATAAAGGAACTACCTAAGTTATTGGATTCAACGGATGCTTTAGGCGTTGCTGTATGTCATCATTTTCAAAATGGAAATGTAAAAAGTAAATCCAAGTCGTGGGATTCGTTTCTAAAAGACAATCCAGATCGTGTCAAAAAGACTAAAGCTTCATCTTAATCAGCACATCCACTATTCTTTGCGAAGTACGGCCATCCCAAAGTTCAGGGATTGCTCCTTTCTTCCAACTTCCTGAATTTACCTTCTTAAATGCTTCGGCAAGTGAATTCATGTTTTCACCAATCATTTCATTAGTGCCAGTCGTAACAGTTTCGGGCCGTTCGGTATTGTTGCGAAGTGTTACGCAAGGAACGCCCAATACTGTAGTCTCCTCTTGCACGCCACCAGAATCTGTTATGACTGCTTTTGCATTCTTGATCAGATAAATAAACTCAAGGTAGCTGAGTGGGTCAATAGGAATTATATTGACAGGTGACTTTGCGAGTACTGAGAAATTCTTCCTTGTTCGCGGATGAACCGGAAAAATAACAGGCACACCAGAACCATTATCAATATTTTCCATCAGCTTAGAAAACTTAGTCAAGTCATCTACATTGGATGGCCGATGAAGTGTGAGTACAAAATATTTTCCTGGCTGCAACTTCTGTTCATCCCAAATCTGTGGCTTTCGGATCTTAATCAAATTACTAATCAACGAATCGATCATTGTATTCCCAACAAAAAACAACTGGTTATCTTTAATGCCGGTCTTTTTTAAATTCTCATTGGCAACAGTTGACGTAGTGAAGAAATAATCCGCAAGTGAATCCGTCACGATCCTATTTATCTCTTCCGGCATAGTCATATCAAAAGACCTGATGCCACCTTCTACATGAGCGACTTTAGTATTTAATTTCTTGGCTACAATTGTACATGCCATTGTAGAGTTTACATCACCAACCACCACAACCAGATCAACAGGATTAGCGATCAAGTCTTTTTCAAACTCAATCATGATCTTGGCCGTCTGCTCAGCCTGCGTTCCCGATCCGGCACCAAGGTTAACTTGCGCTTCCGGTATTCCCAGTTCCTCAAAAAAAACCTTACTGAGTTTATCATCGTAGTGCTGGCCCGTGTGCACCAACCGATATTGAATACCATTTCCATTCTTCTGTGCTAGTTCAATCGCCCGGATAATTGGAGCTATTTTCATGAAGTTTGGACGGGCACCTGCTATGAGTGTTATTTTCATCAGATTATTTAAAGGACTGCAAAATTCCCTTTCTTTGCGGAAAATAAAAATCCTGAGGTGTCAAAGAAGATTTTAATGTTACTAAACGCCCATTATCCATCGGATATACGGGTAAAAAAAGAATCGGACGCACTCTTGTCAGCGGGTTTTGAAATTCATTTACTGTGCCTTCGCAAGAAAGATGAAGCGTATCAACAGGAATTTGAGGGAATAAAAATTACCCGAATTGATGCGGGCACAAACAATTATGTGCTCGCCTTTTGGGATGTGACCATGTCCATCCTGTTCTATCATCCACAGTTTTTAAAAGCGGCCAGAAAATTACTTCTCAAAGAAAATATTCCAGTTGTCCACATACACGATTTACCTTTAGCTGGAACTGCATTACATCTGAAAAAGGAACTTGGAACCAAAGTAGTGGTGGACTTTCATGAAAACTATCCTGAAGCATTGAAGACCTGGTTCAAATGGAAAAAAAATCCTATCGTCAAGCTGAAGAATTATTTATTCATGAACCCACAACGGTGGACAACCTTTGAGCGAAGAGCCAGTGAACAATCAGACGCTATTATTGCTGTGGTGGATGAAATGAAAGCGAGAATCATACATGAGCATAACATCAAGCCTGAGAAAATTACCGTAGTTACCAATACAGAAGACAAAGGCTTTATTAAACAGAAACTCGATCCATCAGTTTATCAAACCTTACCTTCAAAATTTATTCTCACTTACTCTGGAGGCATTGGACCGCACCGCGGAGTAGATGTTGCGATTGAAGGCATGAAGTATTTAGTTGAATACCCCGATATTCAACTTGCCATTGTAGGATTTGGAAGTAAGTCCGTTATGGAAAGTCTTTATGCCTTGGTTGAAAGCCTTCAGTTGAAAAATGTACATTTCTTTGGTTATCAGGCCTTCTCAAAATTTTATTCTTACATGCATTTGGCCGATGTGAATGTGATTCCCCATCAATCAAACGGTCACACCGATAACACCGTGCCGCATAAGCTTTTTCAAGGCATGATGGCAGCCCGACCTTTACTGGTGAGTTCA
>JAYVBN010000482.1:0-8025 GCA_043750455.1 Bacteroidia bacterium
TTCTTTTATACTAGCTTCTGTTTGCTATTGGTACTTTATTTGGGTTCCGTACCTCAACTCAACATACCATTTTGGAGGCTATTTCTTTATGGGGATGCCACTTTACAACGGAATACGAGAATTGATAAACGAGTGGTCTCCTGCATTACAACAATTTTTTGTTACTCCTTTGAAGTATACCGGCTTAGCTATTTTTCTCTTTAGTTGTTATATTTTGTTACGAAATAGGATTTGGATTGGTCTGGCTGTATTCCTAATACCTACATTGGCATTTTTAGTTTTCATCATAAAATCAGGAAGGTGGTTTGCTGTCAACGATTACTATCCACTGGTATCAGTTCCATTTTTTGCATTTTTGGTTGGCCTTGGGCTTAGTCAAATAAAATCAAAACAAATTGCCACAATACTCCTTGTTATCATTAGCGTGGAGGGGATCGCTAACCAAATACATGTTTTTAGAATACGGCAGCCTTTTATTTCATTGCTATCATTAGAGGCTACACTAAACAGAATTACCCTTCCAAATGATCTGATTGCAATTAATTCTGATGGAAGCCCAACTCCAATGTATTGTGCTCATAGACGTGGTTGGAATACAACAAATGAGCAGCTCTTAGAGTCACAATACGTTGATAATCTAAAAAGTAAAGGTTGCAAATACATTGTCATACTAAAAATATTCAATTCAAACATAAATCTTGAACTACCAAAAGTTTATGATTCCGAAGAATATTCAGTCTATAAACTTTAGATTTGCAGTAGTTGCATGGAATCAATAACAGCCAGGACATTGCCAAACCAAAAAATATCCATCATTATCCCCTCTTTCAATGAAGCCTCTAATATCAGGCCGCTTTATGATGATATTCTTCTGGCTATATCTGCCAAGGAAGAGTATAGTTTTGAATTTATTTTCATTGATGACGGCAGTGAAGACGAAACTCTGACTGCTATTAAGAATTTAGCAATTGTGGACAAGCGAGTATTCTATGTAGAGTTATCTCGAAATTTTGGGCACCAATACGCTATTAAAGCAGGGCTTGACATTGCTTCTGGAGACGCTGTAATTACAATGGATTGCGATTTGCAACACCCTCCAGAAGTTATTAACGGCTTACTTGAAAAATGGAAAGAAGGGTACGATATAGTTTACACGAGAAGAAAAGATGATCAAAAAATTTCCTGGATTAAAAGAACAACATCTGCAATTTTCTATCGGTTTCTTAATTGGGCATCTGATCTAAACTTAGATAAAGGCACAGCAGACTTTAGACTCATTAATCGCAATGTGATAAATGCGTTTAAGGGGTTTAAGGAAAATGAACTCTTTCTAAGAGGACTTGTAAAGTGGGCTGGCTTTCGCCAAACAGCAGTGGACTACAAGGCGCATCAGAGATTTTCAGGGAAAAGTAAATACAGCTTTAAGAAGATGTTATCTTTTGCATTTCGTGGCATCACAGCGTTTAGTATCCGGCCTCTTAAACTTGTTGCTTATGTAGGGTTGCTCATGTTTATTGTTTCACTCATTCTCATTCCTTACGCCCTCATAAGCTATTTTCTTGGGCAGACTGTTCCTGGTTGGACTTCTCTAATCATTTCAATTATCTTTTTTGGAAGCCTTCAATTATTTATGCTGGGCATCATTGGATTATATCTTAGCAAACTAGCCATACAATCAAAACAGCGCCCTCAATATTTGATAAGAGACACCAACTATTCAACAAAATCCTAACATGAAAGTATCGGGTGAAAACCCAAATCAAAACACAGTCTTCCTATCCTTTGATATTGAGGAATTTGATATGCCAGAGGAATATGGCAAAGTTTTGTCTTTCGAAGAGCAAATAAAGATATCTGCAGAGGGCACTAAAATAATTCTCGATCTTCTAAGAGAACATAAAATCTGTGCTACATTTTTCAGCACGGTTGCGTTTGCATCACATGCTACTGAATTGATCAGTCGAATTGTTGTTGAAGGTCATGAACTAGCATCGCACGGATATTTTCATTCACAGTTTGAAAACAAGCATCTGCTGGAGTCTCGAGTTGCACTAGAGAAAATCTCTGGAAAATCTGTCACTGGCTTTCGCATGGCGCGAATGATGCCAGTTGAAGACAATGCCATTGCGGATGCTGGGTATCTCTATAATTCTTCTTTGAACCCAGTCTATCTTCCCGGACGATATAACAATTTCTTTAAACCCCGCACAGTTTTTCACAAAGGAAGGCTGGTGCAGATACCGGCATCTGCCACTCCGATTATTCGACTTCCTTTGTTCTGGCTTTCATTTCACAATCTACCGCAAAGTCTCTACAGGATGGCTTGTCGATATACTATTAATACTGATCACTACTTAAATATCTATTTTCATCCATGGGAGTTTATTGATTTAACTCAGTCAAAATTTGGTTTACCAAAATTCGTATCCAAAAATTCTGGAACGCTAATGATTACCCGGTTTAATTCGTGGATTGCCTGGCTAAAACAACAGCATTTTCAATTCAATACACTTTCAGAGTTTGCGGAGTTACAAAAACAAAAGTAGTTTTGAATCATACCCACAGCTAATGGAAACATCGCAACGCCTTTATTCCCTTGATGTCTTTCGTGGCATAACAGTAGCTGCCATGATCCTTGTCAATAATCCCGGCAGTTGGGATACGGTTTATTCTCCACTCCTACACGCACATTGGAATGGGTGCACTCCAACGGATTTAATTTTCCCATTCTTCCTTTTTATAGTAGGTGTGTCAATTCACTTTGCCTATCAAACCAAATTTGCTGACGGCCTTACCAGAAAAATATTTCTAAAAATCCTAAAGCGCGCAATTATTATTTTTTCACTAGGAATTTTCTTAAGCTTGTTTCCAAGATTCAATTTCGATACAGTCCGGATTCCGGGAGTCCTTCAACGCATCAGTTTAGTATTCTTCTTTTGTTCACTACTATACCTTAGAACAAATTGGCTGGCTCAAATCCGCATTGCAATCCTCTTATTAGTCGGATATTTTATCCTGCTGACTGTAGTGCCCGTCCCTGATTTTGGAACTGCCAATCTTGAACCCGAAACAAATCTTGGAGCGTGGCTGGATAGACTTTTACTTGATGGACATCTTTGGGCGCAAAGTAAAACATGGGATCCTGAAGGATTATTGGGAACCCTACCTGCAATTGGAACTGGCATTTTAGGTATGCTGACAGGAAAACTATTCACAACTGTTAAAGATCCTGCACAGAAGACTACCTGGCTATTCTTTATAGGAGCATTACTCATTCTTGCGGGGCTCTCCTGGGGAATGGTATTTCCCATCAACAAATCGCTATGGACGAGCAGTTTTGTTTTATACACGGCTGGCATTGCCATGCAATTTCTGGCTGTATGCTATTGGTTAATTGACGTGCAGGGCTTCAAGAGGTGGTCTACTCCATTTATATATTATGGAATGAACGCGATCTTTGTATTTGTTGCATCGGGTTTGCTGGCCAAGATTTTAATTCGTACCAAAATAATCATCGAAGAAGGAAAGGAAATTTCACTTTGGTCTTACTTGTATCTGAACTTATATGCAAGTTGGCTTAATCCTTACAATGCTTCCTTACTTTTCGCGCTAACCTTAGTAGGACTCTTTTTAGTTATCCTTTGGTGGATGTATAAAAAGAAAATATTTGTGAAAGTTTAGTTGAATGCCGGCTAGATTTCAATTGGCGGAAGCCCGATTGCCGGTATAAAATCGGATTCCAAAACCAGCATCAAAGAATCAAGCATCTAATCCCGGATCAAATTTCTTTCCTTCATGCAACTTCTCCCTACACTCCTGCGTCTAGTTATTGAAAATATTTAAATGCGATTCCAGATTTACCGGGCTAGTGAACTTGACATGATCGAAGGGTGCAAAAAGGGTGACCGAAATGCCCAGAAGCTCCTTTATGATCGATTTGCAGGTAAAATGTTTGCCCTTTGCAGCCGCTACATAAAGGACAAAATGGAAGCTGAGGACGTGCTGGTGAAAGCCTTCACTAAAATTTTAGATCGAATTGATCAGTACAAAAATGAAGGAAGCTTTGAAGGATGGATAAGAAGAGTGATGGTAAACGAATCGTTGAGCTACTTGAGAAAAAACAAAAGCATGTATGTAGAAACCGACATTGAAGCAGTTGATAGAGAACCAAATTATGAAAAGCTTGAAAATCATTTAGAAGCTCAAGATCTTTTAAAGCTGATTTCAGAATTACCAAGCGGCTACAGAATCGTGTTCAATATGTTTGCTCTTGATGGCTATTCGCATAAAGAAATTGGTGAACAATTGGGAATTAATGAGAACACCTCCAAATCACAATTAAGTCGGGCAAGAACAGTACTTCAAAAAAAATTGCTTGAACTGGATAATGTAGATATGAAAGAATCCAAAGAAAGGAAATATGAATAAGTTAGATGGGCTTTTCAAAAAGAAATTAGAAGATCTGGCACTGGAGCCGAGATCAGAGGCTTGGCTCAAACTGGAAGCTAATCTTTCAAAAAAAAATAAAGGACTAGTTTGGTTCAGATCAGCTGCTGCCCTTTTATTAATGGGTCTGTTAATAACGTCTATCATTTGGTTACAAAATCACGAAGAAACTCAACAAGTGGCTGAGCAATTGAAGGGTGTAAATCCTTCTGGCAAATCCAGGGAAAACAAATTGAAAGAAGATAGTATAAGTCAATCAACACTTCGTGAACCAAATAAAATAACTGAAGCAAAAAAGAAATCAAATTCAACAAAACCAAAAACCATCAACGTAACTACCGTCCCCTCTACTGTTAAAGAAATTGAACCTGAGCCGCTAATGATGGAAACACTTCCGATTGAGACAACTGCAGAAGCATCAATCAAAGAAAAACCAATTGTTATAGAGTATACACTTGAATCAATCTTGCCTCAAAAAAAGGAAACGCCAATTGTAGCCGAGATTGATGAAAAGAAAAACGGTTTTCAAAAGGCACTTGAATTCGCAAGAGAGGCCAAAAATAGTGATAGCCCACTTGGTGAAATTCGCCAGGCAAAAGAGGATTTATTTGCATTGAACTTCAAAAAAGACAAACAGAAAAAACAATAATATGAAAAAGAAATTTTTATCGATCATGATTTTGGTGATGACCTTCAGCCAGATTCCTCAGGCACAAACAAAAGTGGCTGATTCGGTTGTCATCCGTGTTGGAGAAGGCAGTAAAGTCATCTTCGCTATTAAAGACAGAAAAGATTTAGAAACTCTCAAGCATTACGATTTTCAAGCATTAATGACGGATATGATAACCAAGCTAGAAAATGAGGATACCGCCACGAGTAAAAAACCTTCCAAGGAATACCTCAAAGATTCTGTTTCCTGCATCCCAGAAAGACAAGTTACTATGCTCGAGCCAGAAAAAGAGGAAGATGAGAATTGGAGCGATGGCAATTGGAATAGCCATGAAAGCAAAAGATATCATGGAAGAAGAACCTATCACTCTATTAACATAGACTTGGGCACAAACAACTATTTATCAAATGGAAATTTCCCGGATCAAACCAATGAGCTGTACACTGTTAAACCCTGGGGTTCCTGGTATGTTGGACTTAACTCCATTCAACGCACACGTGTTGCTGGCAAGTTCTTTATAGAATGGGGTGGTGGAGTAAGCTGGTATAATTTCAAATTCCAGAATGCGCGCACCTTGATAACAAAAGATAACACCGGTGTAATTTTTTCAGAAGATACCCGCGATGTTAATTTTATAAAGAGTAAACTGACCGCCACCTATCTCAATGCCTCACTTATTCCATTACTTGACTTTAGCGGCAACCGAAGAAGAACTTCGTTGTTTGAAGGCAATGGCTCAGATTCCTTTCGAATAGGAGTTGGCCCGTATGTTGGCTATAGAATTGACAGCTACTCTAAGCAAGTTTACAAAGAGGAAGGAGATAAACGCAAAAACCGCGAACGCGACAATTTCTATCTTAACAATATCCGCTATGGTTTAAGGGCACAAATTGGTTTTAATGATATTGACTTGTTCATTAACTATGACACAAGCGAATTATTTGCGACCGGCAAAGGCCCACAGTTGAATGCGTTTAGTTTTGGAATAACGCTTTGATAAAATTTCTGTAGGGACGCAAAATTTGATTCCTAAAATCTGGTTGAAGTTACGCGAATAGAATTCCCTCTGACTATTGCTTTGTGTGACTTGGTGCCTTTGTGGTTCAATTCGTGGGCTTTAGTTGAACCGCAAAGACTCTAAGAACACAAAGAATCACGAAGTGTGTAACATTATAAATTAAAAAGCATCCTTACTCTTCAACATCAATTCACGCTCGTCATTTCGGACAGACAGATCATCACAAAATCGTTTTGGCGATGGCCACTGCCACCATATCCAAAGCATGATCAGACCAAAGGAAATTGCAAACCAAATACTGCCCGTAAGGAAAAACCCAATGTTCATGAAGAAGGCCGATGAAGAACCCAAACTGATTCGCACCAACGCTAGAGGAAAGTAGCGATCCATCTTATCACCAAGCCCGGCATCTTTGCTCACAATTGCAAATTGCTTTCGAAGATACAGGTGAACACTTGTTAGTCCAAGTATAGCCAAAAGAAAAAGACCCACATTAAGCATAAGAAGTACATCCTGATCTTGAATGATTGGTAAGATTTCTTCTACTTGTGCTTGGTAATAAAGAAATAGGAAAACTGCCAGTGGAACCAGCACAAGAATGTAACAAATGTTATAGAGCTTGTAGAAGTATCCCTTTATGGAAGTGAAAATCATAAGTAATTCAGCGTATTTCAAAATTAATTAATTATCTTCGATTATTTATAAGACCAACTGTTGATGGAGGCTGTCGTAAATTTATCCCGCAAAGAGCAAGTAATTCGTAAGGCTGCAGAACTTTTCCGCGAGAAAGGTTATGCTGCATCATCCATGCGCGATCTTGCGCAAAAACTGGGTATTGAGGCCGCAAGTCTCTATTCCCACATCAAATCAAAAGAAGAAATTCTTCACAGCCTTTGCTTCGATATGGCCACGGAGTTTAGAAAATCTTTGGTGGAAGTGGAAAAGTTAAATGTTTCGGCAAGTGAGAGACTGCGCCTGGGCATCATCGGGCATGTTGAAGTAATGGCCAAAGACCTTACTGCATCGGCCGTGTTTATGAATGAGCACCGCCACCTGAGCCAACCCTTTCTGCGCGATTTTCTTTTACTCCGCATCAATTACATTAACCGCTTCAAGGCGATGATTGAACTGGGCGTTAAAAATGGTGAGTTCAAATCAACCATCAACACAAAACTTGCCGTCATGACCTTGTTCTCATCCCTGAACTGGATGCCACAGTGGTATGACCCGGGATCTGTCATTCAACCGGCAGAATTAGGTCAGCAACTGTCGGATATGCTTATTAATGGACTGAAAAAATAGGTCAGGTTTTTTTCTTTTGGTTCTACTCAGATTCTTTTGGAAGTATTTTGCGGCATGGCGAAACGCCACCAAGCTATTCGCTACAAGCCTGCCTGTCCGGTAGGCAGGTCCTCACGCTTCCCGCAAACTACCTTCCCTTCGTTGTGGGCTTTCCGCTCCTATCCTTTGCCGGGTTTCTACAAAGAGTAGAACTTCTCTCAACCAAAAACCATTTCTTTCTGGCAGATTCTAATCTTCCTTCACACTTCTTTGTTACCTTTGGCAAACACTCGTTAGTCAAGGAAATTCATATTCTATGTACGGAGGAGGAAATACATTTGAAGGGGTTAAAACGGATTCGCTTGCGCTTGAAGACCCTATAAAACTCGCAGCTTTTGAGGCAAGGATAGATCGAGGGGAAAAAATTGAACCTTCTGACTGGATGCCTCAACTTTACCGCAAGCAACTCATCCGCATGATTGAGCAACATGGCCATAGCGAAATTATTGGTGCACTACCTGAAGGCACTTGGATTACACGTGCACCTGGGTTTAAACGCAAAATGGCATTGTTGGCAAAAGTGCAAGACGAAGTTGGTCATGCCCAATTA
>JAYVBN010000483.1:0-3356 GCA_043750455.1 Bacteroidia bacterium
CTTTCTTGTATTGCTTCTGTTCGAAAATATCGGCCAGGTAATCATTCTTATTGATCATATCCACCAACGTAGGTGGCGCGCTTGCTCTTGTTTTAGATACCTTCCATCCAAGCTTTTCCAATTCGCCAAAAAAGGTTTTTTTGTTGGTGCAATAATCGAAAAACTGAGTAAGCGTTTCATCAAAAGACTTTTTTGCTTCTTCTTCGGTGTTTCCGTAGCCGGTTAAATCAAGTGCCGGACTGTAAGCAAAAAAAACACTGTTCTCTTCAAATGTGATCATGGGCAAATTGAAGTCTACCCCCGCTTTATCATTTTTGAAATTTCCTTTTACTCGAAAATCCATGTGGTTGTTGGGTTTTTCTAATGTTGCGAATGTAACAATTTTTAGGCTATTCAAGTTCGCAAATTACACCGGTAAAAAAAAGTGACTCCATTTTTATTAAACCTGTATTGTCCATGTGATGCCCTTAAAATGGCACATGATGTCTTTTTTACGAGGAAAAAAGACAAAAGAAACGCAAAATGCTCCGTCTCTTTTTGCTTTCAGAAGTATTTTTATTTGACCTTGTAGGTCAAGGTGAGTTTATATTTTATTCCCGTACCCGGATCAAAATCCATACTCAGCGTCAGACCAGCAGTTGTTAAAGAACCAATTTTACCTTCGTAGGCCGTATCTCCATCAGGTTTAAAATTGATAATACTCTTATCGCTTGTCATGGTCCACGTTCCACTTTCAGCAATGGCCGGTTCAGTTGGATCACATTTTACCGGGTTCTCCTCCTGATATTTTCCGCTGCTTTTAAAAATCAAATTCTCGTCTTTGTCACAAGCATCAAACTGAGTATACAAGTCTGTGATAGCCGTTCCATTGTAATCAATGCCAGGTGCAATAGTCGCGGCTGTTATAATCCAACCACTCTTTGCATTCACTAGCAGTTGGTCACGCGTTGGTTCCGGATCTTCTTTTTTACTACATCCAAATGCCAGAACGATTAGAACTAGTGCTAATACTTTTTTCAAAGGTGTCACTATTGTTTTTGCCTTTCGCAAATCAATAATCGTGTTACATAAAGTAAACTGAGCATCATGATGATGCAGGTTTTCCACGGTTGCTAATGATAGTCGCAGTCGCGTGACCGGACTCGGTGTATAACCCGATACTTTGACGAAAATGGCTTTTATGTATCGCCATAAAATTCTTTGTTGGATAACCTCCGGGTCGTCTGTACCGTAAACCTCTATCAGAGATTCAAAATTCTTTTCCGGGTCTTCTTTCGTGGTGATTACTTGCTCTCTAGGGTTATAGTCGGAGAGGTTTGAAACTTGCGTTTCTGTTTTTTTGGTCTTGGATTTCATAATGAGTTTTGGTTTTTGTTACTGATTTGTACCTCAGACTTTAAAAACCTAACCCACAGCAATGAAAAACAGGATTACTATATTCTGTATCGGAAAGTAATTCCTTTCAGCATTCAGGGCTCAAAACATAAACAAACTAAAGCAGCCGCTTTATTGTGAAATATTAACAACATAATCTGAAATATTTCGTTTATCTTTACAAAATATTACAATATGGATTACAGACCAGCTCTTACACGTTTGTCGAACCAGCCATTGTCGCATCAATTGCTAGTGTCCATATTTAAGGACTACGAACGCCCCAATGACAAAATTTATCAGTTAGCAAAAGAGGGCATCATTCAATCGATCAAAAAAGGATTATATGTCGTTGGTCCGGCATTAAACATCGACCGGAAACCAGAACCGTTTCTTCTCGCCAATCATATTTTAGGTCCTAGCTACGTATCGGTAGAAACCGCGTTGTCATATCACGGCCTTATTCCGGAACGTGTTTATGAAATCGCATCAATGACTACACAGGCTCCTCGCAAATTCAATACACCATTGGGTGCCTTTACCTATACGCGACTTCCCCTGCCCTACTATGCGTTTGGAATTCGATCCGAAAAACTTGCTGATGATCAATACGCCATGGTTGCGTCTCCAGAAAAAGCATTGTGTGATAAAATCATCACCACTTCAGGATTGTTACTTCGTAGCAGGAAAGCAGCAAAAGAATTCCTGCTTGAAAACATGCGAATGGATGAAGATGCCTTGAGACAACTCAACGTTAAAGAAATGATGACGTGGATAAAAGGAAGTCTGAAAGAAGAAAGTTTATCAATGGCTGTTAGTGTGATACAGGAATTATGATCAAAGACTGGCTGGCAGAATATAATCCGAAGAACAAGGGGGAGGCACAATCAGCCCTTCGTGAGATCATGCAGGAAGTTGCATTGGCCGGCTTGTATCGCGGTGGCTTCTTTGAGAAGGCTTCATTTTATGGTGGCACTGCTCTTCGCATATTCCATCGACTTGATCGCTTTTCAGAAGACTTGGATTTTTCTCTTCTGGTGTCTGATCCTGACTTTTCCCTGGAAAAATATCTGAACGCCATTCAGAATGAATTTCAGGCGTTGGGCATGCAGGTTTCTGTCAAAGAAAAAAAGAAAGCAAAGGATACTCACGTTGACTCCGCTTTTTTGAAATCAGAAACGATATGGAAAGAGCTTGTATTGGAAGGCATCATTCCGCAAAGCGGACTCTCACAGCAAGCCCACATCAAAATTAAAATTGAAGTTGATACGGTTCCTCCTATTGGTTTTGAAACAGAAGAGAAACTGTTGCTTCGACCTTTTTCATTCTATGTGAAATGTTTTGCGTTGCCATACCTCTTTGCCGGTAAAATGCATGCGCTGCTTTTTCGCAAATGGAAAGAAAATGTAAAAGGTCGTGACTGGTATGATTTCGAATGGTATGTAAAGAAGGGTGTTGCAATGAATTTAAAACACTTTGTTGAACGAGCAAACGGAAGCGGAGATCTCCGTGAAGAAAAACTAACTGAACAACAATTCAGAAAATTCTTAACCACCAGAATCAATTCGGTTGATATGGAAAAAGTAAAAGTCGATGCTATTCGATTTATTCCTAATGGCAGCAAGCTTGATATCTGGTCGCAGAAATATTTCATTGACTTATCAACCCATTTGAAATTGGATTAGTCCTTTCCATCTCTCATCCATTTTTTCATAGTAATCGAACTATTGCATGGCCAGGTCATGAGAAAATCTATCTTTGTTTTTAAAACAAACAACTAAAAATCTCTTTTCGGGATGTTGAGGTTTCTTCAGCGATGATTCGGTAATTATTGTTGCTGGTTTGTTGCGCCACCTTTCTAACGAATTGATTACATGCTGTAAGCTATACATGGCGACCTAAATAATACAGCATAATTTACGTATAGTTTCATTTGGCTTGCCCCACTCTTTCATTTGTTTTTTTACAACCAACTCTAATTC
>JAYVBN010000484.1:0-11775 GCA_043750455.1 Bacteroidia bacterium
TGAGCCTGTCCACGATCTAGTCCAGTTAGATAATGCATTTTTTTCTGTCATTTGATGATGGAACAATTTAATGACATTTCCCCATTTTTACACAGTCTCTTTAACGCGTGCCTAACCAGTTGTCCAGCAGCATAGCCAGCATAGCATGCGTCATAAATAACAGATGTAAGGATTTATCTGGGGGAACAGACATTCGGTTTAAGCAAAAAAAGAGGCTGCCTTTAAGGCAGCCTCTTCAAATTAAACTCTTATGAGTTACTTAACTTAATTCTTATTCTTACCAGATCCGTATTCAATATCTCTTACTCGCTTGATTCCACTCTTTGAATCGTAGGTGTAAGGACCAGGATTTGCGCCAGTAAAATCAGTACTGAATGCAAGGGGACCAGATGTGAGCACCACAACATCCTTGGTTGGGTTAATTACAACTCCAATTCCTCTGTAATAGTTGTTGCCTACATAGCCTGTGCCACCTGTTGTAACAGCTACAGAACCAAGCTTGCCACTCACTACGGTGGTGGTGGCAGTGAATCCGCTACCCTTACTTGATACTATGTTTGCCCGTGTGCCTGTAGGATAGTTATCTCCGGATTGAAACACTTCAACCGATACAACAATACCATTCAAAACAAATACATTGGCTCCAGCTGTATTCGCATAACGTCCAGAGTTAGCTGTTCCGGTACCTCCTGATGGAGCAGTGCCTGCGTTTGCATCGTAGGAACTACCTGGATCAAGTATAACAACGTTAGCTCCGTTAATATAACCACTTCCAGCAGCTGTCAGGTCAATGGAGGTGATTACACCATTCAAAATATTGGCAACAGCAGTTGCGCCACTTCCAGCGTTTGAAGGATCGGTAATCAGAACTCTAGGCGCAACTATATAACCGACTCCACCGGTGACAACTTCAATCGCTTGAATAGCCTTGTCAGCAAACTTTGGATTTGCTGTAGCACCGGTACCGGCAACTACGGTAAATGTAGGAACGCCACCCGTATATCCAAAACCAGCATTCGTGATGTTCACGCCAACCAGTCTTCCATCCTGGCCAAGTACTGCAACGGCTATTGCCACTGCGGAGCCTGGTCCTTGATATTCAGGTTTGGACACGACAATCCTTGGAACAATGGAATAGAATGTCCCGTCAGCCTGTATTGTACCAGCATTGGTAATTCTTGCTGCTGATATGCCAAGACCCTCCCAAACAACAGCTCCCGCTGCGCCACTACCTACAGGAGTTATAACTGCTGCAGGTGATGCTGCTATGCTGGCTGTATATCCAACACCAGCATTTGTGATAGCAACAGCAGTAATTACGCCATTTGTTAATGTCGGTGTTAGAACGGCTGCGGTAGTAGGTGTACCAAAAGTGCCTGCAGGAAGTGTGATGCTAGGAACAGAAGTATAGAAAAGTCCACCATTAGTAATGGTAACGGCACTCACCACACCGGCAGCAGAAGTGCTAACTGCAAGTACGGCACCTTGCCCTGATGTAATTAAAACACCTGGCTGAAAACTCAATCCACCACCTGAGTTGGTAACGGTAACTGAAGAAACTGCACTTGAAGCGGTATTAAATACGGCCGTTCCTGTAGGAAAGTCCGTTCCTGAAATGAATCCTCCAGAATTTACACCCGTTGGAAAGTTAGCTGCAGTTAATTGTTCACCTGCATTAAAAGTGGTGCTAGCGTTCAAGTCAGCATAAAACACAACATTAGGCGCAACTGCATAGTTGCCACCAGCGTTTGTCATGGCAACGTTGACCACACCGCCATTAGTGCTATTGTAGACAAAGCCAGAAAAGCCAGCTGTGTTATCTAGGACTACAGTTGCTCCAGCTCCTTCTGTTATTGTAACAGTTGGTAGGGCTGTATACCCGCTACCGCCATTTACAAGATTAACATCGGTAACTACGCCACCAACGACAGTTGCGATTCCAGTAGCCTGAGTTCCGCCAGCGGCTGTTGGAGGTGAAATGATTACCCTAGGGACACCAATATAATCTTTACCACCAGCAGTGAGGTCAAGATCAGTTATACTTCCATTGCCCGAAATTTTGGCGGTAGCAGTTGCACCATTAGCAGCCACGAATGTACCTGTCCGATAAGCCCCACCAGCATCGAATGAAACGGTAGGAGCTAACGTCATATTTGGAACAGCATCATTAGTAATTCCAGGGCCATAGATATTTCTGCGGGTAACTTGCGTTACATCTCCATTGCTCTCAAGAAAATAAGTCTTATCAGCAACCACATCTGAGATCTCTACTCTGATTGGCAAACCATCAGGGCTACCGGGAACGTTAATAGAATAGTCACCATTAGCATCTGTTGTCGCAGTGCCCAGGTATCCAATTCCCCAACTTGTTGGGTTAAATATGCTGTTTAATGATAAGTTACCCGTTGTAGATGGTGTCGTATTTGCAGGTACATTGGATGTTGCACTTGGATCGAGTACAAACCTGTTCTTGAAAGCAGTATTGTCAACATCAATCGAGGCAACAACTTGAGCTCCGGCAGCAACTTCTTTTACTCTGTTCGTGAGATTAGTTTCAATAAAAGCTCTACCAACCACGTTACTTGTAGTAGCGCCAGACGTAGCAAAAATAGGGAAGTCGTTACCAAAGCTTCTTTGATTGAAATATTGAAGCAAAGCCTCGAGGTAATAAGCATTGTTTAGATAAGGTGAACCAACTGTGCCAGTTCCACCAGTTCCACCGCCAGCTCCACCGGTTCCTCCGGTTGCACCTGGTATTAGGGAAACAGCTTCCTTAAACAACTGATAAGGCAGCGATGCATCAACAACAAATTCAAATGTTGTAAACCCGGGAGAATTGATTGTTCCATGGATAGCACCAACCCCGATCCTTGTGAAGGTAAACAGCCCGTCTCTCGCAACCCTGGTTTGTTTAACACCATACTGAGTAATGGTTACGGTAACATCAGCTGCAAATGCCGCTGTTTTTTCTGTTCTTCCGTTAGTTACGGATGTTTCGCTTCCATTAATTACCTGTAGCTCATAAGTATAAGGCAGATAAACCAACTTTCCCTGAGCAATTGAAATTGAGTCGGCACGAGCAATTGAATCTTTGAATTGTTCGTACTTCATCTCACTCATTGCCAGCACGAATGCAAGGGAGTCTGCGGCAGTAACCGTTTTCAACTCAGCCTGTTTGGCCTCTGTTTGTTGTTTCGCCAGATCTTCTTCCGTGAACTGGTCTTTACAGGAAATGACTCCTATAAACAACAGGAGGGCAATTCCCAGAATCGATAACTTTGTACTTCGTAATTTCATATTAGGGTTGGTTTTATGTGAATAATTAATTGTTTGTTTTATTGGTTAAGGATTAGAATAGTTTGTAGCCGATGCTCAACGAAAGCGTTCTGCTTTTCATGTCGCCAAGGGAATTAGTGTTGTTGGATGTATTTAGATTAGGAATACCTTGCTGGTATCTTAAGTCAACGGTAATATCATCAAACGAAACTTGAAGTCCACCTATTACACTTGTATTATAAGGAAGGTAAGAGGAGGAAACATTCTCTGAACTGTTTGTGTATTCGTTAGTAACCTGTACTCCGTTTATATTAGTCGTGTAAAAGGTGTTATCACTCATCTTAAAGACACCAAAATTATAGGTGTAAGAACCACCCACAAAAACCTTTGGCTTTAAGTTCTCCATAAATGGCAAAGTTATTTGCGCCAGCACTGGAAATTCCAGTGAATGGAATCGCAAGTTTACATTGTCATAACTTATTTTATCAATTGAAGAGCTTTCAGGATACTCAACAACATACGAGTCCAATCCGGAAGCGTAGCTAACATAAAGTGCTTCTCCACGAAGAGTAAGGAAACCCAGAAGTTTAAGATTTGCATAAGCACCCACACCGTATCCCATGGCGGCAGAAGTCTTTTGAAACGTATTGGCATTCACCAGGACTTTTGCCCCGCCTGAAAATCCACCACTGCCCTCATCCTGAGCATTAGCGAAGTTTGCAAAGACGACAATTAGAATTGCTGTTAGAATTGGTTTGAAAAATTTGTAGCTCATAGCCTGAAATTTATAGTTATATAGTTAAAATCAAAAGAAAGGTACGAAGACATGTGTAGGAACTTTATTATCTCAATATGTTATTTGTATTATATAAAAAAATAGAAGTTTAAACGTATATTTTTTTTCAATTGAATATCTTTTTTCGCTTTAATTGATTTCAAAGTTGCTAGGTTTAATCAGAAGATGCAATACCTATAAAGTGGTATTTTAAAAAATAGAATGCGCCAAAAACAACAAAAAAAGGCACTTGGTTTTTGCCGAGTGCCTTTTTTTAATATAACCAATTGTGATTATAGGTGATTGTTTACTTGAGTGTTTTTTGCAACTCTTCGTTCATTTTCTGGTAGTCGCGGTTGTTTGCCTTCTTAGCTTCTGCTAATGAAGCTGTTGATGTTGCCATAGCACCGGCTTTGTCGCCATTTGCTTTTTGGATGCGTGCCTTTTGGTAGAGCACCCAGTAAGCAGGGTTTGCTTCTGCGGCTTTGTTCGCCCACTCTAATGCCTGCTTCACATCTTTGCCATTTTCTAAATAATAGACAGCTGCATTGAGGTAGTTACCTGGTGAAACCTTAGTGGAAGCTTCAATGGATTTCATCACTTTGGCATCGTAATCTACACCTATTGCAAACTTCACAGAAGTGTTTTCCCAAGCCAATTGAACTTTGGCACTTTTACTGTCATCAGAGATATCACTGATGTTGATAGTAAAGGTTTCCACTTTTTCAGTCAACTTCTCAGACTTTACCTTAAAGTTGGCAGCTTCCTGAGTTTTGTCATAACCATCGGTGTTGCCACCAAGTTTGACATCCTTATATATAGAGACAGTCCACTCTGCAGCGCCTGGCCATGTGAAGATCAGGTATTCCCCTTTTGGAACGGCAACGCCTTCCACCTTTACATCGTCACCAAAGGTTATCTTGGTTCCGCTGTTGGCACCTGTTCTCCAGATGGATCCATAAGGCGTAAGAAAGTCGGCACCTTCTCCGAAAATCTTGCGTCCTTTTGCGCGTGGGCGAGAGTAATCAATTTTTACATCGGTAAGACCGACTACCGTAGTAACGGATGCTGCCGGACTTGGGGATGGGGTTTGAACTTGTGCCGTAGCTACGAAGCAAAGCACAGTTAGTAAAATGATAAGTGTGTTTTTCATATTAAATTAATTTGTTTTTAAACTTAGGAGTTCAAAGTTACCAGACTTTCAGATAATCCAAAACACACCCGCTGCCAGTAGGCAAGCCATCTAAAATCACCATAAAGAATGGATAGCATCTTACCCCTCTCCAATTAGAGCTACTTTTAGGATACAAGTTTATGCTCCGGAGGAGCAACCTGTTTATAGCAAAGGTCATTTGATTCATCTTTATTTGCTCCAGCGGAGCAACCTACAAGCCATTGATTAATGATTGTATTACAGCGACTTCATTTTTTAAACCCAGATTATGCATTAGGAATAAAATTTTGACTTATTAAGCTGACGAATCCCTCCTTGGCGTCAGGATTGTCAGGGTTTAACCTTGACAATGAAAATCACCAAATTGGTCTGTGAAAATTAGAGCTAAGTTGTTGATTTTCATTCGTCAAATTATGCAATAGTCTTTTCTATTGCATGATTACGGTTAAAGACATCAATCCAAACAACAGGTGGCTCCTCCGGAGCCAGATCCTTCAACCTGTATTCTACTTCTACAAACAGGTTGCTCCTCCGGAGCATATCTATCAAAAAAGATGTGTCACACGGGATCTAATTGGAGAGGGTAGAAAAATTGTGCCGCCAGAAGGTTTTGGATGGGGTGAGGTGAACGGAATCGGTTTTAGTGGGCTACAATTTAAAATACGCTCGGAATAACAGGAAACAATAAGGACTTTTAAGGCTATGCAATGTATTGTGGTTTTAAATCCGCAACTGGTAGTTTTGATATCATGAAATTAGATGAGTCTTTTTATTTGAGGGATAATGTGGTAAGGATTGCAAAAGACTTACTTGGCAAAGTATTATTGACGACAGTAGGCAGAAAAATAACCGCTGGAATAATTGTAGAGACCGAAGCCTATTCTTATAGAGAAAAAGGTTGTCATGCCTTTAATAACCGAATGACAGAGCGGAACAGAGTGATGTTCAAAAGTGGCGGACATGCGTATGTTTATTTATGCTATGGCATACATCACCTTTTTAACGTTGTTACTAATGTGGAAGGCAAAGCCGATGCTGTTTTGATACGGGCACTGCAGCCAATGATTGGGGAGGAGCATATGCTGAAAAGAATGAATACAAGCTCTTTAAAGAAAATAACTTCCGGGCCTGGCAAACTGACCAGGGCTTTTGGTATTGATAAGATGATGAACGGAGAGTTTCTATTGAATAATAAGGTGTGGATTGAAGATCATGCAATTAAGGTTTCAAAAAGTTCTATTGTAGCCAGTTCACGGATTGGCATTGATTATGCTGGCGAAGATGCTGAGTTGCCATGGAGGTTTACAATAAAAGGAAGCGATTGGGTAAGTCGTTAAACGATTTTAGAATTTCACAAGCAGACCGCATAATAATACCATGTCCTTTCGAGCGTGCCGAATTTCGGTGTATGGCGCTTATGACGTTGCGAGAAATCTTCTCACTCTTTCAAGATCATTAGAAATCATGGTAAGATGTCTCGCAAGACAATCTAAATTTTAGAATATAATTTTGCTCGCTCGACAGGACTGAACGGTGGTACAGGCATCATATTCAACTGAATTTTCAGTAAAATGTATCCGTCCGTATCGAGCCATCCCTTCGTAGGAACATTCGATGCCACCAATTATTTCAGCAGTCCAATTAAGATTTTTTGATTAAAATTTTCATGGCCGGATAAGTAAATATCAAAAGTCTTACTTCTAAAATCTAAATTTGCAGTTATGAGATTTTTATTGAGTACACTTTTATTTCTTTGGTCAGGCCTGGCGTTTGGGCAGGGTAGTTTTCCGAAGTCATTTGGACAGGTCAATTTAATTCAGGATGAGCAAAGCGCAGTGATCAGCCCTGATGGAAAGGTGATGTATGTTACACTGGCCAACCACTCACAAAACATAGGTGGGAAAAAAGATCTTGGAGATATTTGGTTTTCGATCCTAATTGGAACCGAGTGGGCTCCCCTGATACATGCTGGTAATGTTCTAAATGATAATGGCTACAATGGTGTAGCTGGCTTTTCTGCCGATGGCAACACCATGTTTTTATTGAGTCACTATGACGGTGCAAAATCAAAAGCTACCACACAAGGTATATCCTATTCCAGAAAAATAAGTTCAGGATGGTCGAGTCCAGAAAATATTACCATGCCCTATTTTCTAAACAGGTCAGCAATTTTATCCGGGTGTATCACACCGGATGGTTCCACTTTTATTTTTTCTGCTGATTCTTACAACACAAAAGGCGCTGAAGATGTATACGTAAGCTTTCACAAAGGCGGTGGGCAATGGACGGAGCCTAAAAACCTGGGTGTATCAATCAACACACCGCTTCAGGAGCTCAGCCCAAGTTTGAGTGAAGATCAAAAGACACTTTACTTTTCTTCCAATGGCCGGGCGGGCTATGGAAGTTTTGATGTTTATTATTCGGAGCGGCTTGATGACACCTGGATGAATTGGTCAACTGCTGTTAATCAAGGAGCAAAGGTCAATTCAGAAGGACGCGAATTATATTATCGAACGTATCCACAAAAAGGTTTTGCATTGTTTACCAGCACATTGAACAGCGATGGTTATGGCGATGTAAGAATGGCCGCGGTAAAAAAGGAATTACAAGATTCACTCATTACTAAAGTTTTACTGAACTCGCCAGATACTGTGGTTAAACTGGTAGAGATAAAAAGAGATAAGCCATTGACGAAAGATGATAAAGTGGTGAAGGTTTTTGGTAAAGTGGTAAACTTAAAGTCAAATGCGCCCCTTGCAGCGCGCCTAAGTTTTGAATCTGACACTATAAATGTGGTAAGCTCTGTAGATGATGGAAACTACTCCATTGTCGTTCCTTCCGTCAATGAATACATTATTAAAGTGGAAGCTGCGGGTTTTGTCGGAAGCATGGAGCGGCTGGACATTCGCACGTTTGAAATGAAGCAACTTGAAATGAATTTTAAGCTTCAACAAATAGAAATAGGAGCAACGGTTAATTTGAAAAATGTTTTGTTTCAGCAAAGTACTGCTAATCTTCTGGTCGAATCTTCTGATGAGTTGGATATGGTGGCTGATTTTATGAAAGTCAATCCTAAAGTTGAGATTGAATTGGCAGGGCATACCGATAACCGTGGACTGCATGCGCACAACGTCAAGCTTTCGAGGGCGCGGGTTGAAAAAGTAAAAGAATATCTGATCTCCAAAGGCATTGAAGCCAAACGGATAGAAGGAAAAGGGTATGGAGGTATCAAACCCATTGCCGAAAATGATGCAGAAGATACTCGTAAGTTAAATCGCAGGGTGGAGTTTACTATTGTGAAAGACTGAAGTAAGCATAAAGTGAAAAGTAACAAGCTTAAAGCTTTTAACTTAGCGCTTTTAACTTAGCGCTTTTAACTTTTTATTAGTATCCCTCAGCCGTATCATCACCTCTCGGATCAGCACCACCCTCCAGTTTACCATTTTCGCGAATGAGTATGGCATCGACTCGTCCAATACCTCTGCGTGAGTTAAATGTATGGCCTAACTTCACCAGGGATAGACTGTCTTCTTTCGTGATAGCATTGATCTCATTAAAGACCATATCTGGAAACCATTGACTGTGTACACGCTTGGCTGTGACTGCTTCCTGCATGGTCATGTTATGTTCCAACACATTTAAGATGGTTTGAAAAACGGAAGTGATGATGGTTGAACCACCTGGTGTTCCCACCACCATCAAAAGTTTTCCATCTTGTTCTACAATAGTTGGTGTCATTGAACTTAACATGCGCTTGTGCGGAAGAATCTTATTGGCCTCACCGCCAATAACACCATACATGTTGGGTGTGCCTGGCTTGGCGCTGAAATCATCCATCTCATTGTTCATAAAGAAACCAGAACCATCCACAATAACAGTAGAACCATATCCACCATTTAAAGTTGTAGTAACTGAAACTGCATTGCCTTCTTTGTCGACAACAGATAGGTGTGTAGTCTGATCTGATTCGCCTGTTAAACTTCCTTCTTTTATGGAAGTGCTGGGCGTAGCCATATTCATATCAAATGACTTCATTCGATTAGCGGTGTACACAGAATCCATTAGCATATCAACCGGAACATCGAAGAAATCAGGATCGCCTAAGTGTGCAGCTCTGTCAGCATACACACGTCTTTCAGCTTCTGTCATCAAGTGAGTTGTCTTTGCAGTGTTCCATCCCCATTCTGCAATTGGAAAGGGCTCAACTGATTTTAACAATTGCATTAGCGCAATGCCCCCACTAGAAGGTGGCGGCATGGATATAATTTTATAGCCTTTATAGAAACCTGTTATTGGTTTTCTCCAGACTGCTTCATAGTTTTTCAGATCATCATGAGTAATGATTCCTTTGCCACGCGTCATCTCAGCGACAAGATCATCTGCTGTTTTGCCTTCATAAAATCCGGCTTTACCGTTATCGCGAATACGCTCAAGTGTATTCGCAAGATCAAGCCAATAAATCAGGTCGCCCTCTTTCCATTCTTCTTTCAAAAGAAAATCAGGACTTACGGTATTAAGTCTTACTAAATCTTTTTGTAATTCATGAAGGCCACTGGCTTCCTTCTTCGTCAATGGAAAACCATTTCGTGCAAGGTCGATGGCTGGTTGCACCAAATCTTTCCAGGGCAGTTTACTGTATTTGGCATGTGCTTCAGCCAAGCCCGCCACTGTTCCCGGAATGCCAGATGCAAGATGACCTTCCGTGCTTAACCCTTCCACCAATTCACCTGTCTCGCCAATGTACATGGTAGGTGTTGCAGCAGCTGGTGCTTTTTCACGGTAGTCAAGTGCCGCGATGCTATCGCTTGCAAGGCGAAGCAGCATAAAACCACCGCCTCCAATATTTCCGGCCACGGGGTAAACGACAGCAAGCGCAAATTGCGTGGCGATGGCTGCGTCAACTGCATTACCGCCTTTCTTCAGTATGTCAACGCCAACCTTTGAAGCAAGCGGGTGCGCTGAAACCACCATTGCAGATTCAGCCAATAGTCCCGTAATTTTTTCTTTTTTGGTTTCGCTGGTACAGCCCCCAATACAAATTGCCGATAGAAGAATAAGAATGCGTTTCATGGAATGGAATTAGGGTTTTATGCTATAAATGTATTACTTCAAAACTAATAAAGTTATGAGCCTGAGAAAAGAAAAAGCCGCACGTCTAAAGTTAGCCATTCTGGATGCCACTGTTCGTTTGATCGGAAAGAAATCCTTTGATGATGTCTTCGTGGATGACATTTGTGCTAAAGTCAAAGTCTCCAAAGTTACCCTGTTCAAATACTTTCCGCAGAAGGAAGACATTTTGTTATACTATTTTAGAATTTGGTGCCTTAGGCGTGCTGTGGAACTGAAGACTAAACCTAGAGAGGGTGTACAAGGAATTCTCTATGTATTCGAGAAACTGAGTGAGGCATGTGAAAACAGCCCTGGTATCATCTTAAGTTTTTTTGCCTACCTAACCGATTTGAAACGAAGCATCAAACCTTTTCCCGTAAAGGTGGAAGAAAAAAGATTACTCTTCCCTGACCAATCCGATATTGCCACCATTGACATTCAATCCATCGACCAGATGATTGAAAAATTTGCATTGGAAGCTATCTTTAAAAAAGAGATTACAAAAACGACTTCCACACGTGACATTACCAATTTGTTGTGTTCAGTTTTTTACGGTGGTGTAGTTACGGCCCATATCAACCAACTAAGTCCGGTAAATTATTTTTTTAAAAAGAATGTAGAGATGACGTTGAAAGGTCTGCAATAATTTGGGTGTAAGACCGTTAAGTTTTGTGATGATAAAGATTGTATTTTTTATCCTTCTCATTCTGCAGCTCAGCTACGGATTCTCTCAAAGTATTATGTTTGATGGAGTTCCGAAAGGAATGCCCCTTAAGCGGGATAAAGAATATTTGATGTATTGGGCGGGCAGCTTATCTTCACAGATTGTTTCTGTTCAGTTCCGTAAAAATGATCTGGTTATTCATGAAGGTCCTGGTTTCTTGAAGTCAGGAAAATATCTTGTACATATCCCGGGTTACTTATCAGTTGACAATTACAAGATTCTAGTTGTAGATCCTTCTACACAGGCGGTTTTACAATCTGATCAGGTAAATATTAAGCGAAGAATTCCATTGGTAGTACAAATTGGTGCTGCACTTGGTATTGCTGTTTTAGTATCATTCATACCTGCTTAATTTGTGAAGATGCCAGCTTCGGTAGTGATGAAATTTTTCTTGATTTGTTAACCTTTCATTTTCACTGTTTTCGTTCCTTGTTTTTCAAACAACCGAACACGGATTCTGCCCACACCAATTTTCTTGTGATG
This sequence comes from Bacteroidia bacterium, assembly GCA_043750455.1. GTDB lineage: Bacteria > Bacteroidota > Bacteroidia > Cytophagales > Cyclobacteriaceae > ELB16-189. Next base: position 11,542 of record JAYVBN010000484.1, read on the forward strand.
CGTATGATTCTTATACCAGCTATGATGATAGCGTGGTTTCTTTACTTCGACAGTATGATAGGTTTTAGAACCACACGAAAGCAGTACGAAGCAAAGTAAGAAAGCAGGTAGAATCTTTCGCATGGATTTCTGAGACTATAAAAATAGTACTTTTATTTCTTCCGAATGAGTTCTAAATTTAGAAGATACACACAACAAAAATGCTTTCACGCAAAGCCGCCAAGACGCAAGGTT
>JAYVBN010000485.1:0-5649 GCA_043750455.1 Bacteroidia bacterium
CTTTTCAGTGGGGAGAACAGGATTCGAACCTGTGAAGACATAAGTCAACAGATTTACAGTCTGTCCTCGTTGGCCGCTTGAGTATCTCCCCAGCAATCTTATCAAACTCTTTTAAGAACGAATTCAAAAGCGGTTCCAAATTGAGATCTGCTTTTTCCAAATTCTGGCCTAATGCCAAAAAATAGGAGTGCAAAATTATACGGTTTTTCGGTTTAGACAAACGTCAACAGATGATTTATTGCCAGAAAGAGGTCAAGAACACCACAAAGAAGGATTTTAGGCACTAGAAAATTTCCAATCTATGGTTGAATCACATCAAAACTATTTCTTGAACTGCATCATTTCCGAATTCATTTTTTAAAATATCCAGAATTTTGCTTTTGTGAAGGTTAAGATCATGCTTTAAGGAAGGAGAATCGAGCTCTACAAACAGGACTTTATTGCGGATATACACTTTCTTAGTGCGCTTGGCTATCGGTTTGCCTACTAACCGTTCCCAGGAATTAACAAGATTCGCTTCGTCAAATTTGGACTTTATATGATAGGTGCTTAGTAATTGTTGGATTGCCTGCCCAATGTGTTTGATGTTGCCCTCAGTATCGTCTTTTCCCTTAGCCATCAGTTCTCAAGTTACCATTTTCTATTGTGAAGAGTTTAGCCTTGAGGTTGGCTGCTGTTAAAATCTCTTTGCTGCGACCCTGTCTGGCATCCGTAATAAAGAGTTGGCCAAAAGATCCTTTCGCAATCAGAAGCATTAATTTATGAATTCGAAGGTCGTCCAGTTTATCAAAAATATCATCTAGTAATAGTAAGGGCTTAAATCCCTTCTGCTCGGCAATACTTTGGAATTCTGCCAGTTTTAAACCAATCAAAAATGATTTCTGCTGCCCTTGCGATCCAAGGCGTTTTAACTCTCCGTTGTTGAGTCCAAATAAAAAATCATCTCTGTGAATTCCCGATGATGTTCTTTGAAGCAATATATCGCGCTGAAGATTTCTCTTTAAGAGCTCTTCCAAATCTGCTGTATCCAGATCAGAGCGATACGTGATGTTAACTTTCTCGTTTGCATCACCTGCCAGGAAATGATAATGTTGTTTAAAGAGTGGAAGAAAATCTACCAAAAAATTCCTTCTCAAATTATAAATGAATTTCCCAGATGAAACTATCTGGTGATCATATGTGGCTAACAAATCATAATCTATCTTTCCACTTTCAGAAAACATCCGCAGCACGCTATTGCGTTGCTTAAGTTGGTTGGTATAGATTATTAAGTTATCGAGATACGCTTTATCCAGTTGCGATATAAGGCTATCGAAAAATTTCCTTCTTAACCCACTACCATCCCAAATTAATTCAATGTCTTGCGGAGCAATCAGGACAGCCGGATATTTCCCCACATGCTCAGAGAATTTCACATAATCAGTGCCATCCTCACGCACGATTTTTTTTTGCCCTTGCTGAAAAGAGCAAATCACTTCCTTCTTTTTTCCACCTTCCAATAAAAAATCACCCTTCACTGCAAACTGCATTTGACCTTGTCGGATGTTTTGGGAGTCAGAAGGATTAACTGCACTTTTTGTAAATGCCAGATAATGAATAGCGTCTAACAAATTGGTTTTGCCGCTGCCATTATTACCCAAGAAACACTGGATTTTATCTGAAAAAATAAGCTCAGCCTCCTCGTAATTTTTAAAATTGAATAATTGGAGTTTTTGCAGCTGCACGTGGTGATAATGAGAATTTGAATTTCTGACCTTCCCTTAGTTATGATAAACATTCGTTCGTTTGGCGATTGACGGGTTGTGGCGTATTTTCGCAACTCACAATTTGAATCAAAACTAGCGATATGGCCACCACTACCCAAGCCAAAGGTAAGGCAACAAAAGAAAAAACATCGTTTTCAAAAGAGACCTATCTTTTTTGGTACGAAAGTATGGTTCTGATGCGGAAGTTTGAAGAACGAACTGGTCAACTTTATGGCCAGCAAAAAATTCGGGGGTTCTGTCATTTATATATCGGTCAAGAAGCCTGCGCTGCAGGAGCAGTGTCGGCTCTTACAAAAGACGATAAATGGATTACGGCTTATCGCGATCATGCTCATCCTCTTATTTTAGGCACAGACCCTAAAGCTGTGATGGCAGAACTTTTCGCAAAAGAAACAGGCATTTCAAAAGGTAAGGGCGGATCGATGCACATTTTTGATAAGGAGCATAATTTTTTCGGTGGACATGGTATTGTAGGAGCTCAAATTCCACTTGGTGCAGGTATTGCTTTCGCAGAAAAATATAACAAAACAAAAAATCTTTGCGTTTGCTCGATGGGCGATGGTGCCGTTCGGCAAGGTGCATTTCACGAAGCCTTGAACCTGGCGATGCTCTGGAAATTACCAGTGATCTTCGTAATTGAAAATAATGGGTACGCCATGGGTACGTCTGTTAAACGAACTTCCAACGTCACCGATTTATATACGCTGGGAGAAGCTTACGATATGCCTTCGGAGGCTGTAGATGCTATGAGTGTCGAAGCTGTGCACGTGGCAGTTGCCAGGGCAGCGGAGCGAGCAAGAAAAGGAGACGGACCTACTTTATTGGAATTCAGAACATACCGATACAAAGGCCACTCCATGTCTGATCCTGCCAAGTACAGATCAAAAGAGGAAGTTGAAGAATACAAACAGCGCGATCCTGTTGAGGTGGTAAAGAAGACCATCTTATCAAATAAAATGGCCACTGAAAAAGATTTGGAAGCAATCGACCAAAAAGTAATTGCTCAAGTTGAGGAAAGTGTGAAGTTCGCTGAAGAATCAAATTACCCCGATCCAAGCGAGGCATTCAAAGACGTTTACATGCAAAACGACTATCCCTACATTCTGGATTGATCAAAGCACTTTTTGTTTAATAGACCCTAATTCTTAGTTTTGCAGCCCCGTATTTGGCGGGGCTAATTTTTATAACAGCTATGTCGAAAAAAGAAGAAACCAAAGATTTACTAGAGAACCCGGAGGTAATTGCAGAAAAACTGGAAGGGGCGGAACACTGGATTGAGGAAAATCTAAAGCTCGTGATGGGGGTGTTGGGAGCAATTGTTTTGGTAGTTGGCGGATATTTTGGATACAAATACTATATCGGAGGACAGGATGAGCAGGCCCAAAAGGAAATGTTTCAGGCTGTGCGCTATTTTGAAGCCGACAGCCTAACCATTGCTCTTAAAGGTGACGGTAACAATTTGGGCTTTGAACAGATCATAGAAGATTATAGCGGAACAGATGCCGCCAATCTGGCTAACTTTTATGCGGGAGCGATTTCATTAAAGCAGGGAAAGTATGCCCTTGCCATTTTATATCTTGAGGATTTTAAATCAAATGATTTGCTCGTTCAACCACGGGCATATAGTTTGATGGGAGATGCTTACATGGAGCAAAAACAATACGAAGATGCTGCCAAATTTTATGGTAAGGCATCAAACGCAAGTCCTAATAAATATTTTACGCCTACGTACTTGATGAAAGAAGCGTTAGCATATGAAAAGTTAAATCAACCTGATAAGGCGAAAGAAGTCTATCAAAAAATTATAGATCAGTATTTTGATTCTTCCGAGTATCAAAATGCAAGGAAGTTTAAGGCGAAATTGGAGACCAACTCTTAAAAATTTTCACCTAATTTTGAAGGGATAGAATTTTCTATCCCTTTTTTATTTCACCTCACCCCTGCCTTCGCTAAAGTTTCGGCAGGCAGGCAACCCACTCTTGAAGGAGAGGGCTAAATTATAAAGTTATGGCAGGCACTTTAAAATCTGTTTCCGGAAAAAGTAAGATCAACCTTACCACTAAAAAATTTGCCATCGTTGTGGCAGAATGGAATGAAGATATCACAGAGGCTTTATTTCATGGCGCTTACGATGCACTATTAAAACTGGGTGTGAAGAAAGAAAACATCATTCGAAAAAATGTTCAAGGAAGTTTTGAATTGCCATTGGGCGCGCAGTGGATGATAGATCAAAAAGAGGTTGCTGCTGTTATCGCTTTGGGCTGTGTTATTCAGGGTGATACTCCTCACTTCGATTACATCTGTCAGGCAGTAGCAAACGGAATTATGAAAGTTAACCTCAAAGCAAGCAAGCCAGTTGCTTTTGGTGTCTTAACAACTCTAAACAAGAAGCAAGCTTTGGAACGTGCCGGAGGTAGGCTCGGGAACAAGGGAGAAGAAGCTGCGTTGACGGTGATTAAAATGTTAGAATTTTAGATTTCTTCTTTCTCAACAATTCAAATCCAACTTAAAGCAGTACAAAACAAAAGAGCCTGGCTTTTACACCGGGCTCCTTGCGTTATTTTGATTTTGAGATTTGATCTTACATATTCTTCACCACTTCTTTTCCAAACTCCGAACACTTCAGCAAAGTAGCTCCCTCCATCAATCGGTGAAAATCGTATGTCACTCGTTTTGTGGCAATCGCTTTTTCTAGTCCCTTGGTGATCATATCTGCCGCTTCCTGCCAGCCCATATATTCCAGCATCATAACACCAGAAAGGATGACTGACCCTGGATTGACTTTGTCCTGACCGGCATATTTTGGTGCTGTGCCGTGTGTCGCTTCAAATATGGCATGGCCAGTGATGTAGTTGATATTGGCGCCTGGGGCAATTCCAATTCCACCAACCTGTGCGGCCAGGGCATCACTCACGTAATCTCCGTTTAAGTTAAGAGTGGCAATCACATCAAAATCTTCTGGTCGTGTTAGTATCTGTTGAAGGGTTATATCAGCTATTGAATCCTTGATGATGATTTTACCAGCAGCAATGGCTGTCTCTTGCTCTGCGTTGGCTGCCTCTTCGCCTTTGGCCTTTTTCGTTTTCTCCCACGTGCTCCAGGTGTACACTTTATCGCTAAAGTAATTTTCAGCAACCCAATAACCCCAATCGCGGAAAGCGCCTTCAGTAAACTTCATAATGTTACCCTTGTGCACCAGTGTTACTGACTTTCTCTTATGCAAAATAGCATAGGAAATGGCACTGTGAATAAGGCGTACACTGCCGCTCCAACTCACGGGTTTAATTCCTATTCCTACGTTCACCTCATTATTGACGTTGGTTGCGCCCACCATTTTCCAGAACGATTCTGATTTTTCTTTGGTGTTGAACCTGATTTTATTGAATTCCTTTGGAAACTCTTTAGCTATGAAATCAAGTACTTTTTGAGCTTCAGGGCTTCCTGCCGCAAACTCAATTCCTGCATAAATATCCTCCGTGTTTTCGCGGAAGAGTACCATATTCACTGCTGCCGGATTTTTTACTGGTGAGGGTACACCCTGATACCAACGAACTGGTCGCAAGCAAACATACAAGTCCAGAATTTGGCGCAAGGCAACATTGAGCGACCGGATACCTCCACCAATTGGAGTAGCGAGAGGTCCCTTAATACCAATTAAATAGTCCCTGAAAATATCAAGTGTTTCGTCAGGGAGCCAGTTGCCCGTCTTTTTAAAGGACTTCTCTCCAGCCATTACCTCCTTCCAATTGATTTTGCGCTTGCCGCTGTAAGCCTTTTCAACAGCAGAATCAAATACATGCTGTGCTACTGGCCAAATATCAATACCCGTTCCATCTCCTTCAATATATGGAATGGTAGGATTGTTGGGTACATTTAATTTTCC
>JAYVBN010000486.1:0-8548 GCA_043750455.1 Bacteroidia bacterium
AAGAGTCCCGGCTGTTCCTACCCAATGAAGAGCAACGAACGCTGCTGAACCTGTTTCAAATCACCTGAATTTCTGGGTGACCCAGCGCGGAAGACGGGACAGCTTTTTTTAAACCTTCAGGTATTTTTAGCGTTTATGGTAGTCAGTTGAACTTAGCTTCATAAAAACAAAATGAAGATTTCTTAGAACGAATGTTGTATTTTTATACCCTATGCTGAGAAGAGAGTTTTGTATAAAAATAATATCGGGCATGATGCTGGTTGCATTTTGTGCTGCGGCCATTATTTTTCAAAACATTAATTTAAAAAATTACTATAGCGTAAAAGCTCAGCAGGAAGCCTCAGTTGACCAATCGTTCAACGGCCAGCTTGGATTATTTGAAGAAGAAAATCAGACCTCCAACAACACACTGGAAGAAGAGGACGATGAATTTAAGATAGATTCAATACTTTTTGCTTCCGAGCACTGCGAGCACTTAACGCTACAGTTTTTGATACTTCAGCAGCGTTTATTCAGCGAGAACCATTCTGAAGTAGTTTCTCCTCCACCAAAATCCTAACCTACAGGCGTTATAAGGCTGCTTAATGCAGCCAATTCTTCGCTTTCCCGCCCCTGAGAGCAATTTTATTTTCTATTCACTCTGCATTGGACTAACGTGGCGGCTTAAATTTTAGATCACCAGGGTCGGAAAAATCTTTCCACAGGCCAATGGAAATCTTACCATTTAGCTCTAATACTATTATGTATTAAATATGAAAACTAGCATGTATAAAGATATAAGGCATGATTTGCCAGCCAGTATAGTTGTATTTTTTGTTGCCGTGCCCTTGTGTTTGGGCATTGCACTTGCATCGGGTGCGCCTTTGTTTGCTGGCATTATTGCAGGTATTGTTGGAGGCATAGTGGTTGGTGTTGCCAGCGGCTCTCCATTAGGTGTAAGTGGGCCTGCTGCTGGTTTAGCAGTAATTGTTTTTTCTTCCATTGCCTCGCTTGGCGGTTCCTGGGAGGCGTTTTTGACAGCCGTAGTTCTCGCTGGAATTATTCAACTCATCATGGGATATGCCAAAGCCGGATTCATTGCCTACTTCTTTCCTTCATCAGTAATTAAAGGGATGCTTACCGGCATTGGGCTTTTGATTATACTGAAGCAAATACCACATGCATTAGGCTGGGATAAAGATGTTGAAGGCGATGATTCATTTTTTCAAGCTGATGGGCAAAATACGTTGTCTGAAATTGTTAATGCTTTTCAGTTTTTTACCATTGGAGCTGTTCTTATTGCGGGACTTTCATTAATCATACTCATACTATGGGATACGGTGCTGACGAAAAAGCATAAAATTTTTGGAATGATAAACGGCCCGCTCGTAGTAGTGATTCTTGGTATCCTGATGAACTATCTATACCTAAAGGGAATATTGAATTTTACTTTAGCTGCTGACCAGGTAGTGAGAATTCCTGTACCCGAAAATTTAGCAGGGTTCTTTAGCCAGTTTAGCTTGCCAGATTTCTCTGCATTATCAAATTTTGAAGTATATAAAGTCGCGATTGTTTTAGCCATTGTTGCCAGTTTGGAAACATTGCTTTGCGTAGAAGCAACAGATAAGCTTGACCCATATAAAAGAGTTACGCCAACAAACAGAGAGCTAAAAGCACAAGGTTTAGGGAATGTAATTTCTGGTTTAATTGGCGGCTTGCCCGTTACGCAGGTTATTGTTCGCAGTTCGGCTAATATTTCGTTTGGGGGGAAAACAAAAATGTCTGCCATACTTCATGGCGTATTCCTGTTAGTAAGCGCAATCACCATTGCCAATGTTTTGAACATGATTCCCCTGGCCAGCTTAGCCGCCATTTTATTGATCGTAGGTTATAAATTAGCCAAGCCCTCACTTTTTAAACAGATGTATAAATTGGGATGGGAGCAGTTCGTTCCCTTTACCGCTACGGTAGTCGCAATTCTGGCAACGGATTTATTAAGAGGAATTATTGTAGGATTACTGGTTGGCCTCTTCTACACATTACTCCATAGTTACCGTAACTCTCATAGTATGAAGAAGATAGTTATAACTGAAAATGGCAAACAAACCTATCAACTTGTGTTAGCTGAAGAAGTTTCATTTTTCAATAAAGCAAGTGTAATGGAAGCGTTGAGTGCCATTCCTGTAAACTCAAAAGTAATTATTGACTGTTCCCATTCAAAATCGATTGCCTATGATGTGCGGGAGCTAATCAAAAATTATGAGACAAACGCTAAAACTAAAAACATCACTGTTGAGAAAATAAACTTTATTGAATAAGCTTAGATTTAAAAACAAGTAAACATTCTAAAAACAATAAATATGAGAACACTAACAAAAGAACTTAGAGATAAAATAACCCCAATGGAAGCAATAGAAATTCTGAAAAAGGGTAATGAGCGTTTTGTAAACAACCTGAAAATTAACCGTAACCTGCTGCAACAGGTAAACGAAACCTCGGATGGCCAACATCCCTTTGCCGTGATCTTGAGTTGTATAGATTCACGAACTTCAGCCGAATTGATTTTTGACCAGGGGTTGGGTGATATTTTCAGTGTACGAATAGCGGGCAATATCCAAAATGTAGATATTCTCGGAAGCATAGAATTTAGCTGCAAAGTTGCCGGAGCAAAAGTAGTAGTAGTGCTTGGCCATACCAAATGCGGGGCTGTAAAGGGGGCTTGCGATCACGTTGAAATGGGAAACCTCACTACACTATTAGAAAAACTGAAGCCGGCTGTTGAAGGTGAAACATCAGTAACATCAAACCGGAATGCTAGTAATACTGAATTTGTGGAAAAGGTAGCATCGATTAATGTCAGGATTACCAATAAACAGATTATAAAAAATAGCCCAATTCTTATGGAGATGATTGAAAAGGGGGAGATTGCCCTTATCGGGGGGATGTATGATGTAGAAACCGGGCTGGTAGATTTTTATGACGATGAAGTCGTTACGGCAGGCACTTTAACAAAGAAAGTAATGATCCATGAATCCCCAGTATAACTATTATTATAAAAGAGAATGAAAAGCATGGGCACTTCTTAGCAAAGCATTGATGAATTTAAAGAATTATTGGTCAACTGATTTTCCCTCTTCCGTTGTTGTTTTTTTAGTTGCCTTGCCATTATGTCTTGGTATTGCTCTTGCTTCTGGCGCTCCACTTTTTGCAGGGTTATTGGCTGGTATAATAGGAGGAATAGTAATTGGTGCTTTGAGTGGATCACCACTTAGTGTAAGTGGACCTGCAGCTGGCTTAACATCTATTGTTGCTGCTTCTATACTTGATCTTGGATCGTACCAATCCTTTCTGCTTGCGGTGGTGTTGGCTGGGGGTTTTCAAATCATCTTAGGTTTTATTAAAGCTGGTGCGATCGGTCATTTTTTTCCAGCTTCTGTTATCAAGGGTATGCTTGCAGGAATTGGTGTGATCCTCATCCTGAAACAAATTCCCCATGCAGTGGGTTACGATGTAGACTTTGAAGGCGATGAAAGTTTTTTTCAAGGCGATGGCCGAAATACTTTTTCAGAAATACTACAAGCATGGGACTTTCTTACACCAGGCGCTATAGTTATCGCCTTGCTTTCTATTGCGATTTTGATTTCGTGGGATTCAAATTTGCTGAGGCGTTATAAATTCTTTCAGGTTGTTCCTGCTCCGTTGGTAGCTGTAGCCTTAGGGATCTTGCTAAATGCATTTTTCAATTCCTACATTCCATATTTGATGATAGACGAAAAGCATTTGGTGACAGTACCCTTGGTATCGGAATCGGCAGGAATCTCTTCCTTTTTTATATTTCCGGATTTTTCGATGTGGCAAAATCCTAAAATTTACTATACCGCTATCACCCTTGCCATTGTGGCAAGTTTAGAAACATTGTTGAGTGTTGAGGCATGCGATAAACTTGATCCTTACCGAAGAATAACGCCACTTAATCGTGAGCTAAAAGCTCAGGGAACCGCTAATTTCCTCTCAGGGCTTCTTGGTGGATTGCCGGTAACATCGGTTATTGTTCGAAGTTCCACTAATATCAATAGTGGCGCACGCACAAAAGCGTCAGCCATATCACACGGAGTTATTCTGCTGCTGTCCGTTTTATTCATTCCTAAAATATTGCAACTGATTCCGCTTGCCTGTCTTGCAGGCATTTTAATTGTGATTGGTTTTAAACTGACAAACCCAGAGCAGTATAAAAGCATGTACAGTAAAGGAACTAGCCAGTTTTTGCCGTTCATCGTTACGGTACTTGCCGTTACATTTACCAACTTGCTACAGGGAGTTTTTATGGGAATATTAGTAGCTGTGTTCTTTATCTTACGCACCAATCATAAAGAGGCAATTATCATGGTGCATGATGGGAGCAGTTATTTACTGAAACTTACAAAAGATGTTTCCTTTTTAAATAAAGCGAATTTGCGAAGTAAGCTTCAAAGTATTCCAGAACATTCAGAAGTGGTTATTGATGGCTCCCAGTCACACTTTATCGACAGTGACATCAAAGAGACAATTGAAGACTTTATCAAAGCAGGTATGGCCAAAAATATAGCGGTTGATCTAAAAAAAGTTTCTATCTAAAAATAAATCAATACTCAATATGTCACTAAAATCATATGAAAAACTACTCCTGCAAAACAAAGCCTGGGTAGAGCAAAAAAACAATGAGGACAAGGATTTTTTTAGTCGCTTAGTCGCTACTCAAACACCAGAATTTTTATGGATTGGCTGTTCGGATAGCCGCGTGCCCGCCAATGAAATAACAGGCACTGCCCCGGGTGAGGTATTCGTTCATCGCAATATTGCCAATATGGTAGTACACACTGACATGAACATGTTAAGTGTACTTGATTATGCGGTGAATGTATTAGAAGTAAAACATGTAATTGTATGCGGTCATTACGGATGCGGAGGCGTGCTGGCAGCAATGGGCAATAAACAAATTGGGCTTATCGACAATTGGATCAGGCATATCAAGGACGTGTATCGCATGCATGTGGATGAATTGGATCTTATCACCGATTTAAAAGCCAAACAAGATCGGTTTGTAGAGCTCAATGTTATTGAACAGGTGTATGATCTTGGCACTACCTCCATCATTCAAAATGCCTGGCAAAAGCGAGGCGCACCTACTGTGCATGGCTGGGTATATGATGTTGGCAATGGTTTAATTAAAGACCTTAAGGTTTCCATGAACAGCACGGAAGACATGCCCGATGTGTATCGGTTTGAGAAACCCACGTATAGGCCAGTGACCAAATAAAAAACATTTTATACCAAATCCCTTACAGGTTTCTTTGTTCAGGAAATTCGTAGGGGATTTTATTTGGTATTTTTCAGACTCTGAGCACTCGCACTGTTTGCATTCCTCCAACGTGTTGAAAGGCACAACACCATTACAGCCGCCCCAGATAAATTCCTTACACGTGCCTTCAGCTTTATCGAAGTAGTATTTTGGAAAGTAGGCTTTGCATAATCCAGGGTCGGGAACGAGATCACAACGTTAGGATTTTTTACAATCTTCTTCGCTCTCACAACTGATGAGAACAGACAGAAATGCGGCACATAGGATTATTTTTTTCATCGTGATAAAGCTTTATCTCTGCTTAGACACTGTGTGCTCATCTTTGGTTGTAACATACGAAATCGTTCTTAGAGAGTTTCGCTTCGGACTCCACGATGAGTAAACGCAGCGTCCCCGAGGCGGGAGACACTGAGAAAAAATTGGAAAATTAACAAAGGCGAACGTTGGGCACTTACCGGTAAGAATGGCTCTGGTAAGACCACGCTGTTTAGGTTGATTTTTGCTGATCACCCGATGGCGTATAGCGAAAAAGTATACCTGTTGGCAAGGAAGTGGTGAATCGATCTGGGACATCAAAAAAAGAATTACGTACCTCGGCCCAGAATTAATTAGCTACCTGAATCCTCAGCATATTTCTGTTTCGGCTCGTGCTTACATATTGAGTCAGAACAAAAATATGAAACCAGATGCGCTGGAAAGTCTGCTTCATTATTTCGAGGCACATGCGTTTATTGATAAGCCCGTGAAGTCATTGTCATCCGGGCAATGGCAACTTATGTTAATGATAGCAAGCTTTTTGTCGGATAAAGAATTGTTGTTACTCGATGAGCCCTTCCAGTTCCTGGACTCTTTGAATAAAGAAAGAACGAGTGAGCAGTTACATTCAATCGCATCTTCACAAAGACACCATACTGATCTTGATTACACATTAAGAGGATGATATTTGCGCAGTGGACGGAGAAGAGGATGAGGTTGTAGGCTCAAAGTGGTGCGGTGAAAACATTGACCTCAGGTTAAACAAAGAAGTCTATTTTTCCCGTCCCGTGGCCTTATCGTACTAATGGCAGTATTGTTGTATCATTTTGTAAGCTTCTCCAACACCCAATTCACCCGCTTTAGAAAATGCTTTGCAAGCGCTTCCAAAATCTTTTAATCTTAGCATTGTGATACCTTGATTAAAAACTGCATTTCCATTCTTCGGATCAAGGCTAATTACCATGTTATAATCAGATAATGCTCCATTATAATCTTCAAGGGCAAACTTGGAATTGCCTCTATTGAAATAGATATCCTTAAATTCAAAATCGTTGAAGATGCTACTACTATCTTCCAAAGCTAAAGTAAAGTCAGCCACAGCTCCTTCGTAGTCGAGTGTTTTTAATTTTGAATCCCCTCTTTTAAAGAAAACATTTCCCCCCGTTGAAATACCTAGTGCATCATGCCAATTAATTTCTTGAGTAAAATATTTTATGGCTTTATCAAAAGATTTAAGCTTGTAATTAGCTTCTCCTAGTTCATAGTAAGCATATACCTCATATGATTTACTAATTTTAATCGCTTTTTCAATGTCAGAAATACCTTTTTCATATTCCCCAATCTCAATGTGTAATTCTCCTCTTTCAAAAAATGTGCCTGCATCATTTGATGATAATTCAATTGCCTTCGTGAAATAGATAATTGCTTCTTCTGTATCTTTAAACCGATATGCAAATCCCATTCTACTAAAAGCTTCATGATAATTGGGATTAATTAGAATAGACATCTTATAGTGGTAAGTGCTCCAATTCTAACATTGCTTGATCAAACATTACGAACTTGAGTCTACTCAATGCCATAACAATGTTGAAGCTAATCAAAAATGTGGTGCGATGAAAATACCGACCACAGGCTAAAATGGTTGACTATACTAGGCTATTGAGATTATTCCTAAACTTGCAGAAGCTTATTAATAGAAGAGGATTTTGTAAATTGTTGTTAGATCAAATGATAGCGGATGTCTGGATCTAAGTAAAGGTGGCGAGTTAGGTTGGGCAGAGGCTTATGATCCAATAAAGAAATTTTGTAACTAGTTGCCCCATAACCAGGAATAGGATACAACTGGCTACAATTGACAGCACAAATACTTAATCTTAAACCATTATAACGATGGCATTCAAAATTGGAGACAAAGTTATTAGAATATTTAATGGAGCCACCTGTAAAGTCATTGCCTCAAAAGGTAACCCTCATAAAACAACTGGTGCTAACGGTGAATTAACAGGAGAAACAATTGATGTCCCAAATGGCGCGGAATACATTGTGGTATCAGAAGATGAATTAAAATCTCCTAGAGGGTTCTCACCTTATTATGCTGTAAATGAAGAGGAGCTAAGACTCATAGAAAATTTAGATTAAAATGTGTCCAGCCAATCAAGCATTCAGAATGTTAATACATTCATAAGCAGCAGTTTCCTGGTGGTAATGGCTCCTTGACTATGGACAGAAATGATGACATTAATATTTACAATTGGGACGAGATAAAAGATTGTTTCGTTGACTCTGATATCTTTCTCGGTAACGGCTTCTCAATTGGGATTAACTCAAATTTGAATTATGCATCTCTTTTTGATCAATTCTTAAGTTACTGTGACTCCGGTGAGCAAGAGATTTTCAAAAAATTCAACTCAACCAATTTCGAGGAAATCCAAAACAGACTTTCGATCACTACTGAGACATGCGATTATTTCGCTATAACGACAAAGCAAATATTGAGTGCAATTGAGAAGTTAAAATTAGGATTAATAAGATCCATTAAGGACCTACATCCATATTATTCACAGATAGACTTTGCAACAATTGTCAAGCGTTCTGTAGCACTTGATACGTTCGAAGATATCTACACAACAAACTATGACACCTTTCTCTATCATATCATCCTCCAAACAATGGATCGTCATAAAAAGGAAAATAGTGTAAAACGACATCAAGACTTCTTTCGTTCTAATAATGGTGACTTAGAATTAACTTATGTGAAAGTTGGTGGCTATAAAAATATCTACTATTTACACGGAGCACTATTCATTTTTAGGAATGGATTGATCGTAAACAAATTAAGAAGAGGGAATAGAATTGATGAACTTTTTGACTTGATTAAACCCAGATTATGCATTAGGGATTTTATGCCGGTGTAATTGACTGGAAATCAGAATGATAAACTCAATATTTCCTAATGCTATGCATTAGGAATTCTAG
>JAYVBN010000487.1:0-14661 GCA_043750455.1 Bacteroidia bacterium
GGGAGGTTTTTACGAGCGGTCGGTTTGATTGCCTTACGGCAACTGCTTTGCTCAGTGTTGTCCTTGATGGAATGCATTTCAATTATAAAATCATTGAAACCAACTATCACATTTTTATTTTAGTGGAAACCGAGAACGGCCAAGTGATGCTTGAAACAACTGACAGATTATTTGGATTTGTTGAAGACCCCTCTGAAATCGAGAAGAGAATCGGGTCATATCGTCAGAACAAGATTGTTGCCTCCGGCAATGATAAAATGTACTATCATTACTCATTCGATTTATTCCACGAAGTAGATCAAAGTCAATTGGCAGGATTGCTTTATTTCAATCAGGCAATTAAAGCGTATAACACTGGAGATTTATTAGCGTGTGCTTCTTTATTGGAGAAATCAAAAAATATTTACGAATCTCCCCGAGTTGAGGAATTGGCAATTGTCTTGGTAAAATCAGTATTGGAAAGCAATTTATCTGCTGATGTAAAGAATCAGGTAATCCACCAGTATAAGAATATAATTATGGGCAAGAACTCTCCTGTGGCTTCCCGTTAATTTTGTAGGATTCTCACCACCACTCTTCTATTCATTTTGTGCGCTGCTTCTGTGTTCTCGTGCGACAATGGCGTAGTTCCCCCAAAGGCTTTAGTTTTTACTTTGTGTTTGGCAACTCCCTTTGCAACTAAATAATTTTTTACGGCTTCTACTCGTAGTTCCGATAATTTCATGTTTTCCTTTGGATCGCCTCTGTTATCAGTATGTCCTTCCAACTGAATTACCATAGGTGGATTATCCTGAAGCATTTTAATAACAGAATTAAGTTCGGCATATGATCCAGGATCAATTTTAGCTTTCCCCTGTTGAAAAATAAGATTATCGAGGGTCATTTCCTTACCCGCTGTGTGTGCTGTTTCAACTACTTTGGCAGCACTTACAGGGGCACCAAGTTCAATATCTTGTACGACTATCCTTTCTGCATTGGCCGAAGCCGGATCAAGCATATACTTAACCTGGGCAAAGCCTGGAGCCTGCACAATAATTGAATACTTTTCTTTATCGTACATGGCAAATTTATATTCGCTGCCACTCAGCATTCCAACTTTATTGCCATACGGCAAACTTTGGTAAGAGATCTTCCCGCTAACAGACTCTTTGGTTAGGGCATTCACAATTTTACCCTGTGCATAGATTAATGTGTCTCCAACTTGTGCAAATGAATGGCTTGTGAAGGCAGCCATAATAAGCAGATATAAGAATGATTTCTTCATACGTATAAAATGCATACTACATCTTTATGATTTTGAATTCTACTCTCCGGTTTTTATCCCTGCCCGCTTTTGTATCGTTCGATACCGCAGGTTTTGTTTCCCCAAAGAAAGTTACTGCAACACGATTTTTTTCAATACTTTTTTGAGTAAGGTACTTCGCTACTGCATTTGCCCGCCATTCAGACAACCACATGTTATAATCATCAGGGCCACTTGAATCTGTATGTCCTGAAATTTCAACCGTCATGGTCTTCTCCTTTTTCATAAGATCCACAATCCTATCCAATTCAGGAAATGACTCTGGCTTAAGTGTTGCTTTATTAAAAGCGAAGAAAATATTATTGAGTGTTATAGTAGCATCAGGCTCAATACGAGCGATCTCAATTGGATCGAGTGTTATGTCTTTGTGTTGAACAGTAGTATCCTTGCCAATATTTCTAAGATCCAGATTCTGGCTTGAAGATATATGTCCTTCGGCTTCCGCCCTGACCCCATAAAGATGCCCGGCAGGAAGAAGAATTTCATACTCACCTGTTTCAGGATTTGAATATACAATTCCAACCTCTTTCCCATCTGTAAGACGCTCGTAAATAATCTTTGCTCCAATCTGTTTTCCTGTTTTTGAATCGAGCAAAATGCCTTTCACAACAATAACTGGTTCCGGACTATTAAACACCGGAAGCTTAACCCGAAAGATGTCAGTATTGTCCTCGGTTATACCTCTGGAATAGTAGGCAAACTCGCTTGACGCTGGGATGTTAAAGAATAGATCATCCAACTTCGAGTTAATATCTGGTCCCATATTTTGTGGTTCTGACCAATTCGTCCAGGTGTCATCTAAACGTGTAGACATGTAAATGTCACTTCCTCCATATCCACTAAATCCATTAGATGAAAAATAAAGAGTTTTGTCATCCGTTGCCAGAAATGGTGAGGTCTCCTCACCAGATGTATTTACAACCGTACCGAGATTGAGAGGCTCAGCCCACAGGCTATCGTTTTTAGCAAGACTAACATATAAATCCCTGCCTCCACGAGAGTCTTCCCGCTCAATAGACATAAGCAACGACCTTCTGGTATTGGCCATAAAGTAATTTGACTTCTCATTGTAGTTATAATCATTTTCAATCTCAAGAGCGGTGGGGTTACTCCACGATCCATTGATGTTGTTACTCATTGATATGCCTGCAAGCATTTTACCATTTTCAAGGTATTTGTTGCCCAGAAGCAGTACAACAGATTTGCCATCGGGAGTAGCTGTGCTTACAGCATTGACAAAATTCGGATACTCATTATTGAATTGAGGCCCCATATTTTTTGCACGTGTCCATTTCCCATCCGATCCAAGTTCCGAATACCAGATATCTTCCTTATCGTTTACACCACCTATATTGCCCGGATGATTTTTCCTGCTGAAATACAAAGTCTTGCCATCGGGGGTAAGAATGGGATTTAGTTCTGTAAACTCACTGTTCACATTTTCATCCAATCGCTCAGTAACTAGTCCCTTGCTCAGCAAATCCGGGATGTCGATATTCACAACAATGGGATAGTTTGAATCTACTATTGCAACTGCATCAATTGAAAAATAATCAGTCAAAGCTGCTCCATCAAACTCAAGTTTTATGCTAGCTACTTTGTAGGTTGTTCTCTCTATTAAAACGGTTAGCATTCGGCTCTTCAATGGCACTACAATTGGGTTAAAACTATGGATGAGATATTCTCTCCCTGCCTCATCGTAGGTATAGATTTTGAAAACTGCTGACGGATTGTAAGATTCGGCAATTGCTATCTGTTGAATTTGCATAGGTGTCGCAAATCCCACTTTTATAAATTCCTTACGCTTTGGTTTATCTGGTGTCCAGGCATTTGGATTTTGCCCACCTGCAGGATGCACATTGGGCTTTCCAAGTATTTGTTGGGCTGAGTATTGGACTGGTGTGAGCTCCGATGAGACTTCGATAACTTTGGATGCCCACTGCAACTGAACCACCTGGGCTTTAGAACCGATTTGAATACAGATTATTATGTATGCAGCCAGTAGTAATCTCTTCATTTAATGTAGGCTATTGATAAAGCCAAACTAATCTTAGGGTTCAAACTTAACTAAAAATATAAAAATAATACATCCTCAGAAATGTGTATTCTTATTTTATAATTGAGTATCTGGTCTTTCTAATAGGATTACTCAATGGAAGTTTGGTTAAATAGCAAAAAACCTACATGAAGCAAGGCCCCAAATTGATTCTCAGGATCATCATAATAATTAAAACTTAAGCTCACCGGACCTACCGTTGTGTGAAGGACAAGACCAGCAGTTGCCGCAAAAAAGGCTCTTGTGAGTTCCAGAGTTACAGTGGGCTCTTGATTGCTTCCCTCTTTTATCTGCTCAAAAGGCTTAAATAGATACCCTTCCAAACGAAAATCAAGATTGCTACGGATTGAAAAAACATTTCTCCAACCTCCAGCAACATAGTTAAAGGCTCTAAAATTTTGCAGCAACAAAGTACGGCTGTCCTGAATAGGATTGAATGAGGGTGCATTAATAATAGTACTTTGATAATTACTAAACGCTGGTTGATTTGAAAAGACGGCATCAAAATAATAACCGGAGCTATAAATGCCTTTTTTAAAATATTGCTCCATCGTTATCCTGGCTCGAAACCATGCACGATGTTGTCTGGTATTAAGCACTTCCTTTGATGTGGTTCCTGTTTCAAGTTCTTCAATAAGACTGAACCAGTCAAAACTAAACTCATATGCGTGACCTTGATTCGCATATTGCTTTCGATTTAACACGTTGGTTGAAAGTTTAAGTCCTGTACGGGAGCCATATAGACTTAAATTGTCGAGGGTATCAGTTGATGCAAACGATGTGGTGTTTATAAAACGATCGGTATTATTAATGTAAAAGCCGTACAGAGCAGCCTTGTATTTTCTGCCTACCGGTTTTCCAAAGCTTACTCCTACTTTGCGGTCAATGCGCTTCAAAATAGTAGGTGAATCATTGGTGGTTAGAAAATCGCTATCCTGAATGAAATCCCAGGCATTAAAGGTGGCTTCTGGTTCTATATAATATTGGCCTAAGCTGGGCATATCTAGCCGCGCTTTTAATTGAGCCGATTTATAAAAAGTGCCTGCATAAAAATTAGCGCTTGCGTGAGTGAGTGTCCGGTTGAAGTAATAATAGTTCAATCCCAAAAAGATTCCACTTATGCTCCGCGTGGCAATTGTCCCCCCAAAGTCCACCTGAAAATTATTTTGAGGGCGCTTGACCAATTGAAACTCATACTTTCTCACTTCAGTATTGTAAAGAAACCCCGGGTAAACGTTTTTGAAATAATCTTCGGCTATCAACTTATAGTAACCCGTTTTAACCTGTTTGAAGTATAGTGGCTGATTGTCTTTTAGCGTAAAGAATTTATTGAGGTATCGTTGTTGTCTTGAGTTAAAGCCTGTAAACCTAACCTTATCAACAATCATCGCACTGGCTCTACCATTAAAAGTGTTACGTCTGGCTGCCACATCATCACAAAGGATTCGAGTAGCTATTTTTGCCTTGATCTCGCTCATTTGCTTCATGGTTTGTGCATAGCCGCTATCAATCATGCTCTTTGCTTTGCCAAACTCAAGAGCTGTAAAAAACTTTAGATCGGGTTGTATATAGATGCCCGTTAACGGAACTTTAGACGGATCTGATTTATCCAACAGCATGTAGAGCAAGGAACGTGAGATCAGTTTTTCATCCTCACCATATGGATACTCATCGTACACTTTTGTGGATACATTAGAGCCAATAATAACGTCCGGGCTAAATTCTTTCTCAGCAACGTCTACCGGAAAATTATTATAAACGCCTCCATCAAAAAGAAATTTACCATCCACCCTGATCGGGTTATAGAAAAGGGGAACTGTTTGTGTTGCCCGCATAGCATCGCTAAGCACGCCTTTCTTTAAAATTACTTCTGTTTGTGTAAAAATATCTGCTGCCACCACACGAAGTGGAACAAAGAGGCTATCAAAATTATTTTTTGAAATAGAAGAAGATTGAGCCATCATCTCAGCTAATGCAAAGTTGAGCGAGATGTCATTAGCCAAACTGGAATTAAAATTAAAATTTAACGTTGAGTCTAGCGAGATGTTAAGCTTGAGAAAAGATGGATGATCGTCATTTTTATTGTAGTAATAGTTATATCCTTCTTCAAGCCTGCCACTTACCCAGCGTTGGAATTCATCGGACAAAGCAATCTCTTCAATTTGACCGGGACTCATACCTGCTGCGTAACATCCGGCAACTATTCCTCCCATTGAAGTGCCTACAACATAGTCTATTGGAATTTCATTTTCTTCCAGCGCTTTTAGTACTCCAATATGTGCCAACCCTTTGGCTCCACCGCCACTTAGCACCAAGCCAACCTTCTGCCCAAAAGCATCAAACGCGAAAACAAGTACAAATAAAATAGCAACGGCACGGATCATCGGATACTGCTTTGACCAATTATGGCTAAGTTAATTACTTCTCTAACCAAAAAAGTAACAAAAAAATATAAGAGAGGGGCTATAAATTACTTACCCGAAACAAGTTCGGGCAGCGCATACGGTGGAAATGGTATTAATTCCAACTGTTTGATCAATTGTTGCTCCACCTGATGAAAGGCATCTTTATTTTCACTTTTAATGGGCGAAGAGGGCGGAAGCTCTACTTTGAGTGCATCTACTTGAATACCGTTTTTCCAAAATCGGTAGCACAAGTGAGGGCCAGTGGCAAGGCCAGTGCTGCCAACATACCCTATGGTCTCTCCTTGCCTGACTTTCGTACCCGCTTTAATACCTGAAGCAATCTTTGACATATGAAGATACTGGGTGGTGTAGGTTGCGTTATGCCGCACCTTAACATAGTTTCCGTTGTTGGCTTTATACTGAGCTTCTTCTACAATACCATCTCCTACTGAGCGAATGGGTGTGCCCGTTGGCGCTGCAAAATCAGTTCCACGATGTGCGCGAAAAACTTTAGCGACCGGATGAAATCTGCTTTTGCTATAACGCGAACTGATGCGTGTAAACTCAATTGGATATTTCAGCAGTGCCTTGCGCAAACTATTTCCTTCTTCATCAAAGTAATCTTCGCCATCTCCCTGATCATACGGAAAAGCATAATAGCCATTTTCAAAATGTTCAAAATAAATTCCCCTGATCTTGCCAATGCTGATGGGTTTCCCTTCTACTTGATTTTCTTCATACATCAGCTTGAACTTATCACCTTTTTGCAATCGCTGAAAGTCAACCTGCCAGGCGAAGATATCAACAAACTTGTTAGTGAGTTCATGAGATATGCCCAGTTCTTCAATGGTTTCAGAAAGCGATGAGCGAATGATACCGGTAATACTTTTATTAATTACAGTAACTTCTCGTTGACAAGGTTCAATCAACAATGAATCTTCCAAATGAAAAATGATGTAATCAATGGGATTGGGTTCATAAATAAAAGCCCGTAGTGTCTTAATCGAATCATTTTTTACAAGAAGTGTATATTTTTTCCCTGCCGATATTTTTCGAAAATCAAATGAACTACGTGGCGTCAGATTCAGTTCGCGCAAAATTTTCTCTGGCACATACTTTCCCTGAAACAGCTCTACAAGCAATTGATTTCTCTTCACCTGATCTTCGATGATGTGTAAATCATTGATGACCATACCGTAAAGCAACTGGGGTTTTTTGATTTCAATTTCAACATGAGTTGAATCAACATCCACAGCAAAATCTCCGCTAAGGGAAAATAGTGACGTATCATTATTAACCAGAAAAAGGCTTGCTGTAAGAATCAGAATTGCGGCACATGAAAAAATAATTTGCTTTGCTCTCTTATTGTTTAAAATGCTCATCATTAAAATCCATACTCTATTATAAATCAAACGAAGGTTCCTTAATCAATACTCATGCTTAGGGATATAGTTCTTTGTATTTCGTTTTCCCTCCATCCAAAAACTGAACAAAACTTTCCACACTTTTATTATACCCGTACGGCCAAGCCAATACTTTTTCATCCATGCCTACCAAAACATAAAAAGGCTGTGCATTATTTTCAAGATTAGTGATTTGTATGTCAGCATTCTGTTTGCCAAGAGTCTTCTTTACTTTGCCATCGTATTTAGAGGTGTACCATTGCGCTTCTGGCAATTCAGTTTTGTCATCCACATACAGTGCCACTACTACAAAATCTTTTTGCAGGCGCTCCAATACTTGTGGGTCACTCCAGACTACTGCTTCCATTTCGCGACAATTGGTGCACCCGTGACCTGTAAAGTCGATAAACAACGGCTTGTTTTGCTTTCTAGCACAAGCCAATGCCTGGTCGTAATCAAAGTAACCCTGCAAGCCATGAGGTAGGTGCAGGAACTCAGCGTATTTTGCCTCTTCACAAGATTCATTGGCCTTTTCATCTCGTGTTAGCCCAATCAAATCAAAGTCATGCGTGTGTAACGGAGGTAGATAACCTGCCAAGCTTTTTAAAGGTGCTCCCCACATGCCAGGGATAAGATATACCACAAAAGAGAAGGTGACCGAAGCCAGCAACAATCTTGGTACAGTAACTTTTTCTACCGGTTTATCGCTTGACATTCTCAATTTTCCGAGGAAGTAAATTCCAAGAAGTGTAAAGAGCACAATCCAGATGGCAATATTTATTTCGCGATCAAGTATACCCCAATGGTAAGCCTGATCGGCAATGCTTAAAAATTTTAAACACAATGCCAGCTCTAAAAATCCTAATGTCACTTTCACAGAGTTCAACCAACCTCCAGATTTTGGAAGACTTTTGATCCACTCAGGAAAAATGGCAAAAAGTGTAAACGGAATGGCGAAAGCGAGTGAATAAAAAAACATCGCTAACACCGGCTTTATAACCTGGCCCCCTGCTGCTAGCACTACTACATTTCCTACAATAGGGATTGTGCAAGAAAATGAAACCAATACCAATGTTGATGCCATGAAGAACACGCCTATCCATCCACCTCTTTCTGCTTGCTGATCTACTTTATTAACTAATTGATACGGTGCATTGATTTCAAAAAGTCCAAGAAAGGAAAGAGCAAATACAATGAAGATAACAAACACAAAAAGATTTGGTGCCCAATGGGTTGCCAATGCATTCAAGCCTTCTGCGCCAAGCAGTAATGCAAATAATGTTCCGGCCAACGTGTAGATAAACACAATTGAAAAGCCAAAGACAAGAGCTTTTTTTATTCCTTCCTTTCGGGATTGATTGTCCTTGAGAAAAAAAGTTACCGTCATGGGGATCATCGGAAAAACACAAGGGGTAACCAATGAAGTTAGACCCAGTATAAAAGCAAAAATTAAATAACCCAGAAATGATTCTTCATGAGTGGAAGATTCTCCTTCCAGAATAGATTTATCTAAAATCGGGCCTTTGCGTTCGCCATAATTCTCAGTAGGAATTTGTTTAGCTATCGTTGAAGTGTCGGGGTCAATAATTGATACTTGATCGTTCTCTTCATTTTCGGGTTCAGGGTTTTTCGATCCGATGTTATTGATAACTGTTATGTCGTTGAATGCAAACTCTTCATTAAAGGGAATGCACCTTCCATTAATGTCTGTGCATACCTGGTATTCATAGTCTCCTTCAATTTTTAAATCCGCTGAAAGAATTTTTATTCTTTGCCGAAGCTCAGCTGTCTTTTTAAAAATCTTTATATCACACTCAAAAATGTCATCATGTTTATCAATCTCTCCAATAGGCTCAATTTTTCCAACCAGCTTATAACTTGGATGTGATTTGAAAGTGAAAACCGTTTTATTAGGGCCATCTTCGCAATTAAATTCAGTCGAATACAAATACCAGTCTTTATCAATAGCAACATTAAAGATCAGTGTAAGCTCATCACCAACTTTGGCCTGATTTGCTGAAACAGAAGGGAACCATTTGGCGGGATGGAGTATCTGAGCGCTTAAAGACGTGGTGCTAACCCATAGTGCAAGCGCAATAAAAACCTTCTTTAAATGCATAATTTCAGAAATAGTAGCGCAAAAGTAACGAAGAAGAGCGCAAATAAGTTGACCTGTAATAAAATTCAATATCTGTTATCTCATGCTTAACCAAAAATTAACAAATCAAATCAGCTACAGATTCATAGATTGAATTTTATCTGTGCATCTGTGGCATCATTCTTAGCTTTTCGCGTAGTGTTTATAAAACGCCACAATGGTTTCAATGCCAATCAAAAAGTTTTTGATGCCGTAGTGTTCGTTGGGCGAATGGATCGCATCACTATCCAAGCCAAAACCCATCAAGACGGTATCTAATCCTAGTTCTTTTTTGAATAGTGATACAATTGGAATGCTTCCACCATCGCGCGTTGGAATCGGTGCTTTCCCCCACACTTCTTCGAATGCTTTGCTGGCTGCACCAAAGGCTTTTGAATCGGTTGGGGTCACGGCTGGCTCTCCACCATGGAGTGCTGTTACTTTTACTTTAACTGATTTTGGAGCCAGCGATTCAAAATGTTTTGTGAAGAGGTCGGTGATTTCATTGTTGTTCTGATTGGGCACCAGGCGCATCGAAATTTTTGCTGAGGCTTTTGAAGGTAAAACAGTTTTTGCTCCTTCGCCTGTATATCCTCCCCAAATTCCATTCACATCAAGTGTTGGGCGAGTGCCCGTGCGCTCAAGTGTGGTGTAGCCCTTCTCTCCTTTGATATCCTCAATGCCCAATTCTTTTTTGTAATCATTCAAATTGAACGGAGCTTTGTTGAGATCAACCCTTTGTGCTGTTGTGAGTTCTGCAACCTTATCGTAAAATCCTGGTATAGTTATTCTTCCATCTTCATCTTGCAAGGAGGTGATCATTTTACTTAAGATGTTGATCGGATTAGCAACCGCACCACCATACACACCTGAATGCAAGTCACGATTTGGGCCGGTCACTTCCACTTCAAGATAACTTAGGCCGCGAAGGCCAACGGTAATAGAAGGTGTGTCCAACGAAATCAATGAGGTATCTGAAATCAAAATCACATCGGCTTTGAGTTTGGATTTATTTTCCTTGACAAACGCACCAAGGTTATCTGAGCCAACTTCTTCTTCTCCCTCAATCATAAACTTGATGTTGCATGAAAGCTGATTGAGTTTGCTCATGATCTCAAATGCTTTGATGTGCATGTAGAACTGTCCCTTGTCATCACACGAGCCTCGCGCATAGATTTTACCATCTTTAATGATAGGCTCGAATGCTGGGGAATCCCACAAGTTCAAAGGATCAGCAGGTTGTACATCGTAATGGCCATACACTAATACAGTAAGAAGTGAAGGGTTAATTATTTTTTCTCCGAATACAATCGGATGGCCTTTTGTTTCACAGAGTCCAACCTTATCCGCACCGGCATCTTTTAATTTTTGCACCACATATTCCGCTGCCTTCCGCACATCACCTTTATGACGACTGTCTGCACTTACAGAGGGGATGCGAAGCAAATCAAAAAGTTCATCTAGAAACCGTTGCTGGTTGGATTGAATATATTCTTTGATCATGAGGGGTGAATTAAAAAATTAAAATGTAGTTCTTAGATAAAATAGATGTGTATTACTTCTTCCAAAATTTATCAGGATTGCGATAGGTGTTTACAAGAGCATAAACCTTGACTACTTGTTTAATTTCATCGACCGTAAAATGAGTCATGTAAGGGAATTTTTTGATAGGCAGACATCGCACATCATCGTATCGAATTTGATAAAATGGATTCGTCTCCAAAATAGAAAATGAATTGTTCACTGAGTTCAAAAAATACTCACCAGGTTCAGGCTGCTGTTGATTGTAGTAATTGGATGGCATCTTGAATATCCTGAATGGCTCTGGCATCTAAGGTAATTTTGAATTCAGTCATCAATTAACCTTAAAACTTTCTTTTACTTCATTCCAATCTTTGAATGTTGTTGCCGTTTTGATGCGGTCGCGAACCAAAGCCTTGTGCTCTTCTGAAATTACAGTATCCTCACTGGAGTTTAGAGTGGCGAAATCAAGGCTTTCCAGCAGTTCAAGAAAAAAACTGTATTTCTCTTCGGGTACTGAAATGGTGACCTTTCTCATTATCTGATTTTTTAATAAAGTTATGAATTTATGGGTGATATAACTCACTTACCCTTTGGCAGAGCCACCATCATGTCTTAAATAACTTTCTTCGCAAATTGTTTAACAAGCGACAATTACTTTCCCAAAAGTGTCAATGCTCTTATTCTAATTCTATTCTCCTCAATAATCAGAATACTACCCGTTTCCAATTGGGCATTAATGGTTTCAGTAAGGTTTAACTGTAGCAAATCAATTTGACGAAGTGGATTTCGTTCAGAACCTTTTCGGAAAAGAATTACTGAGGGACTACTAACTTTTCTTGCAGCTAATAAAAAAGCGAAATCTGTATCGGCAGAAATTATTATTCGGTTCTCTATCTCCGCTCTTTCAAAAAGTACCCAATCTTCGGCTGCTTGTAGACCATAATCTCGCACATGCACTGCGTCATGACCTAAATTCTGTAACCCCTTGGCAACGGTAGGTGAAATAGCATTGTCCACTAAAAATCTCATCCCACTTTCAAAAGTGGTAACTCTTTTTCCCGAACTGTTTCTGCGGCAAAGTTCAAGGCTTGTTCAATGTCCTCTTTAACCAAATCCGGGTAATATGTTAAGATTTCGTTGAAAGAAAGCCCCTGTGCAACTAAGGTGATAATAGTGGCAACGGGAATACGAAGCATTCTGATGCAAGGCTCTCCACTCATTTGATTTGGATGTACGGTGATTCTCTCAAACATAAACCGAAGGTAACAATTTGGTACAAGACTTGAAACAGGTATTTGTTAATTTCAAACTATGAAAAAGGAGATAAAATCCGATAAACTTGCAAGTGCCATCAACGATTTGATTAAACTATCAGCACGAAAAGAAGCCTTACATATTATGACTCTTGCTAACAAGGAGGAACAAAAAGAATTTTTTAACTACTACCGGAAAAAGAGTTTTAATGTCTGTTGCCTTGTAATTGACAAAATAAAACAAAGGCTTGTAGCTGATGGCATTTTAAAACAAAAGAAATCAGACCATTTTGGCCATCCGTTTTTTTAAAGAATGAATCAATGATGTCAATGGACTTACCACCTGCGTTAAAAAAGTTGTTGATTCGATTAAATCTATTCTTTGATCATAAAGTAAGATATTAAGGTGCAGGTAGGGTTATTTGAGGAATGGGTGATCTATTTTACTTTTTGAACTTGCTCTCCGTTATAGGAATCTGATGTAGTCACGATAACCACTAAGCACGCGATGAATTATAACAGCTTCTTCGATCGTATAAAAGATAATATAGTTTCCGTAGACTAATGAATAATATCCAGCTTGGCTTAGTTCAGGCTCCGTTCGCTTCGTGCCAATAAAAGGATGAGTAGCTAATTGCTGCATTCTTTCCTCAAGCTTATCATAAAAAGAAACTGCGGCTGAGATTTTATCCTGAGCAATAAAGTCAACAATTGCTGTGATGTCCTCTTCCGCTATTGGAAGGAAGTGAATCTCAAGCTTTTTTTTCACGCAAGCGTTTTCGAATGGTTGCTGAAACTTCAGACAGTGTTTTGTGTTTAACCCCCGAAGCCAACTGGGCTTGAGCTACTGAAAGTTTGGAAAACATGTCCAGTTTTGATTTCAAGGTTCTGTAGTGTTCAACAGACATCAGAACCATGTCGCCCGCACCATTTTTGGTGATATAGACAGGTTCATGTGATTCATGAACAAGTTGTGAAATCTCATTGGATTTATTTCTTAAGTCCGAGATTGGTTTAATTATGGCCATGTATCAAAATTATATCATTTTAATGATATCTTCAAAACTCTTGCAAGCTTCCTATCTAGGCGCAGCCACCATCATATCTTCAATAACTTTCTTCATTTCTTCTGCTGGTTTTTTGGCGATCAGATAAAAATGTTTTTTGCCTTCGGGGATCCAGATGTTCTTACCATCGTCTGCAATTTGCAGTGTTCCGCTTTTCATCGTCCAATAATCTTTCAGGCCGCGTACGGCAAACAACACAGCCGTCTCGTCCCAACTGTGGCGGTTTTTATTTTTGTCTACCATCGGGTTGGTTTCAAATGAAACACGCACCGGATTGTTGGCTGGTGTTTCGGTTATCAAGCGTTCACCTGTCATGATGGCTTTTCCTATTTCAAAACCTGAATAATAAATAGGGGTTGGCCATTGCTTCGCGACAAGTTGCGCGCCATCCGGACAAATTTTAATGTTCCATTCATCGCCTTTTGGATATTCGGCACCCATCGAAACCAATTTACTCACCTTCTTCTTAACCAACTCAAGACCCGAAAGACTGCTAAATGGGTCCGATGGAGAAACGAGCAGATCTGCTAATAATCGTTGTGGCCCTACCACCACTATCGTCACACTTCCGTCAGGTTGTTCTGATAAAATTTTTCTGTACAGCATAATGGCATCAAGGGCTTTCTTTCCACTCTTCAAGTCGTTTGGAAAATTATTGGCCAGGTTGCTGTTATAAAAATCATTGTGCTTGCCTTTGTAAACATAATTGCCCGTGTAGGTACCGATCGGAATATTTGGCTTTCCGTAATAAGTGTTTACTGCGTCAATGGCTGCCGCACCCCAATCATCAGGCATAGGATACATGGCAGCTAGTAGTTCGGCCTCTCCATTGTAAACCATCTGATGAAGAATAGCGAGAGCCCCTGTATCATCGCAATCATTTCCAAAATCAGTGTCGAGAATAATCTTAACAGGTTTGGTTTGTGCATAGGCGAATGAACAAAGGCTTGCCAGGAATAAGGTGAGAATGGATTTCATGGTGTTACTATTTTTCAACTGTAAGCATTTCCGTTCGACTCCTACGGAGTCGCATATTTATAGAATTTATTTGCTATAAACTTGCGACCCCGTTGGGGTCGAACTTAGTTTAAAGCTTCAAACTAAAACCACCTAAGTCTATTTACTCCTGCTAATAGAACTTGAAGTTCTATTTTTATATTTTAGAATAAACCAACAAACTCAATCCCACAAAAAAGCAAATGAACATGATGTATAAAAGAGAGTTCGTTCCCTTTGGCGCTGACTTAAATTCCTTCCAGATAAACACACCCCAGATAGCTGCGACCAACACCGCACCTTGTCCGAGCCCATATGAAATGGCAGGGCCCGCTTTATCTGATGCGATGATGCTAAACGACATGCCGATGCACCAGATAATGCCTCCTAAAATTCCGGTGAAGTGACTTTTGAAATTTCCTTTGAAATAATCAGCATACGATACGGGTGTTCCCTGAATAGGTTTTTTCATTAAAATAGTATTGAATAAGAAATTGCTAACCAGTATTCCAATGGA
>JAYVBN010000488.1:0-2686 GCA_043750455.1 Bacteroidia bacterium
TCCAATTAATGGACCACATTTCCCATGGTATGTAGCACTCGACTTACCTGGTGCTAGCCAGATGAAATTCCTTCGCAGCTTAATCGAATCAAGACCCATGTTTGACCGTGTTCCCGATCAATCACTAGTCACTAATTCGCTTGGCGCTAATGATCGTATTCAGGCAACACGAGGTAATGATTATCTTTTTGTGTACAGTACGGAAGGAAAGAAATTTATGGTGAACACCGACAAAATTTCGGGCAAAGAGATCAACGCCTACTGGTATAATCCACGAAATGGAGAAGTAAAAGAAATGGGCAAGATGTCTAAAAAAAGTCAACAAGAATTTACTCCACCTACATCAGGCTATGGTCATGATTGGGTGCTAGTTGTAGACGATGCGTCCAGGAGTTATTCACTTCCAGGGAAATGATTCGCAAAGTAAAATTTACTGAACTCACAAATTACGAAAATGAAAAGGCTTCCATTCATCTTACTTATTCTTCTTACTGCAGGTAGTTCGTTTTGCCAGATTAAGGTAAGCGACAATCAAAAACTTCTCTCCACAAAAGATGGACAGCCCTTCTTTTGGTTAGGTGATACCGATTGGGAATTATTTCACCGCATGACACGTGAAGAGGCAGAGGAATTTGTCAGCATCCGAAGTGAGCAAGGATTTAATGTGTTACAAGCCGTGGCCTTAGCTGAGTTCAATGGCATTCGCCAGCCCAATCGCTATGGCGATTACCCGCTCAACAATGAAGACCCTACACAATTATTGATAACCCCTGGCAATAATCCAACTGATCCATATGAGTATGATTATTGGGATCATGTTGATTTCATTATTAATAAAGCAGCAGAGAAAGGAATGTATATCGGCCTTCTTCCAACCTGGGGGGATAAGGTTACTCCCAACTGGGGTGAAGGCCCAGTTATTTTTAATTCCCAAAATGCGGAAGTATATGGACGTATACTTGCTCAGCGATACGCCAAAAACTGGAACATTATATGGATACTGGGAGGTGATCGGCCTGCTATCTACAAACGTAAAATTAATGGCGCAGAAGTAGAAGGAAACGATGTTGCTCTCTGGAGATCAATGGCAAAAGGAATTGAAGATGTGCTTGGCAAGGAAGCGTTCATTACCTATCATCCTTCAGGTGGCGCCAATCGCACTACAAATTATATTCACAAAGAACTATGGAATGACATGAATGCCTTTCAATCAGGACACGGTTCACGAGAATCGGAGCCCTGGAAATGGGTAGCGGAAGACCTTGCCTTCACACCACAAAAGCCAACGCTTGACATGGAGCCTTGTTACGAAGATCACCCAGTAAATCCATGGGATGGCAAGTGGACAAAGAAGCGAGGATATTTTACAGCATATGATGTGCGCGCCAGAATCTATCGAGGAGTATTTGCAGGTGCTTGCGGTGTTACCTACGGTCATCATCAAATCTGGCAATTTTTAAATACAGAACTGTATCCAGCCATTAATCCAGGAGATACTATCATCGGCTGGAAAAAAGCTGCTCGTGCTGAAGGAGCAACCGAAATGCAGCATCTAAAAAAGCTGATGTTATCCCGGCCTTATTTCACAAGAGTTGCAGATCAAAGTATGATCAAGTCGCCTGTTGGAACGACTTACGTTGACATTGTATATGCGACACGCGATGAAAATAAATCATACGCCATGATTTACCTGCCTCAAAACACTCCAGTCAAAATTGATTTGAGCAAAATTTCAGGAGCTACAAAAACCGTATATTGGTATGATGTGCGTTCAGGAAAATCAATACTATCAAATTCAGTAAAAGGGAATGGTGTTCAATCATTTATACCTCCTAAAGAAGGTAAAGACTGGGTTTTGGTAATTGATGATGCTTCGAAAAAGTTTGCGGCACCTGGAATTATTGAATAATGCATACTTATATGAAAGTATTACAACTGTCTAACAAGGAAATATCGATTCTTAAAATTATAAGAGAAAAGGGATCATCAAAAGCACAGGAGATTTATCATCAATTGCCTAACTGTTCCGATTTTATTTCAGAGTTGAGACTAATTCATGCGTTGCATAGAAAGGATTTTGTTTTGCAAATTCGTTCAGGAAGCGAAAGCATCTATATGTTAAGTGAATATGGTAAGGATTTTATAAGTGGAATACCAGAAACAGATTACTAATTCTTACAATCATGATCCCACTTCGCTTTGCAGTAATTGGAACAGGCTTTTGGGCCAACTATCAAATCCCTGCATGGCTTGAGTTGGAAGGCGTGGAACTGGTGGCGTTATATAATCGAACTAAATCCAAAGCGGAAATCATGGCGCAAAAATTCAA
Source organism: Bacteroidia bacterium (assembly GCA_043750455.1). GTDB lineage: Bacteria > Bacteroidota > Bacteroidia > Cytophagales > Cyclobacteriaceae > ELB16-189. The sequence continues at coordinate 2,330 of JAYVBN010000488.1, forward strand.
TGTGCCGGCAGTGTATGATAATGTAGAGAGTTTACTCGAAAATGAAAAACTTGACTTTGTTGACATCATTACAGATGTAGACACGCACGCACTATTAACGGAAATGGCTGCGAAGAAAGGCATTGCAGTAATTTGCCAAAAGCCTATGGCTCCAAAGCTAGCCTTGGCAAAGCAAATGCTAGACGTTTGTAATTCCTATCAGGTTCCGCTTTTCATCCATGAAAACTTTCGGTGGCAAGCGCCTATTCGAAAGATGAAAGAGTTGTTGAATAACGGAAAGATTGGAAAAGTGTTTAAAGCGCGCGTTACTTTTTGCTCTGGCTTTCCAGTATTTGATAATCAACCATTTCTTGCAGA
>JAYVBN010000489.1:0-8392 GCA_043750455.1 Bacteroidia bacterium
CGGAGAGAGAAATCTTACCTTAACATTTAGTCTATTCTTTATAGTATGTGGTCTGCGTCTTTTCGACCGTAGGGAGAAATCTGCCTATAACATTTAGTCCACTCTTTATAGTATGAGAAGATTTCTCGCAACTTCAAGAGTGCCCAGTACAAAAGATCGCGCGCTCGAAAGGACTAAAGTGATCCTAAGTCTTTTCGAACGAAGCGACAGCGTAGAGAGAAATCTTACCAGAATGCAATTCACTATTTGTAATTTACCTAAAGACAGCACTATATTCATATATAAAATTCACCTTCATGTGGAACTCTAATTACTTTGTCTACATTACAACCAACCCTGACAAGACGGTCTTGTATGTTGGTATGACAAATGACCTTGCCAGAAGGATGTTTGAACATTATGAGAATCGCGGCAAGAGGGAAACTTTTGCCGGGCGTTATTATTGTTACAATCTGATCTTTTGGGAAAGATTTGATGACCCTTCTCATGCGATTGATCGCGAGAAGGAAATCAAGAAGTGGAGAAGAGAAAAAAAGGAAATCTTGATTAACTCACAAAATCCTGGATGGAAGACGTTAAGGCCGGATTAGTCCAAGCCTTTTCGACCGGAGGGAGAAATCTTACTATAACATTTGTTCTGCCCATTATATGAGAAGATTTCTCGCAATTTTATGAGTGCCCAGTACAAGGTTCGCGCGCCTGCCTACCGGTCAGGCAGGCTCGAAAGGACTAATGTGGTCTACGTCTTTTCGACCGTAGGGAGAAATCTTACTATAACATTTGGTCTGCCTATTATCTGAGAAGATTTCTCGCAACTTCAGTTGTGCCCAGTACAAAAGTTCGCGCGCTCGAAAGGACTAAAGTATCACACCCGAAAGGACTAAGGTGGTTAGGTCTGAACCATTCTGAATTTCTCAATGTAATCACCAACATACTCATTCACTTTCTTCCTTTTGTATTGCATGATGAACCGTGGATGTGCCAGCGGAACAATCTTTTTAAAGAAATGATGCTCTTCGTTAAGCCTGGAGATGAATTTGAAATTTTCACCTTCACCTAAACAATAAGCCACTTCGGTATTAATTCCAAAGTTGATTTGTTTCTTTAGCGACTCCACCATAAATCCTTTCACTGTCTCCTGCAATTCCTTGATGTCGTAGTAATTCAGGTTCTTTCCGTCTTTCGTAAAACCCAACGGACAAAGTGAATTGAAGTAGAATTGATTGTAGAATTTTTCTATTCCTCCAAAAGCTTCAATCATCAGATAGATATAATCAGCGGAGAGTTCTGTCTTCTTCACCAGCGTATTCGCGATCCCGCAAAGTTTTTCAAGTTTAACAGGATCGGTAAAAGGAATTCCGGTAAGTCCACCACCTAATCGTCCAGGGTTAATTCCTAAAATGATATGCCGCTCTTCTGAGTCATTATAGTATTGAGTATAAAACTTTTGACATAACGAAAGCGCATAGTCATTCTTAAAAGGATTCATGACCACAACACCTTTCGGAAGTTTGACCGAAAGGTCGAGTGATTTATTAAAGGCTACTACTTTTTCTCCAAATGTCATGGAACAAATATACTACCTTACCTAGCTAAATTTTTTGTTGCAGATAACTTGAATCGGTCTCTCCTAAAGAAGCTACCGTTAGTACACATTTTTTTGTAGATATGCTCCAGAGGAGCAACCTGTTTATAGAGATAGAATGAAATTTGAAGAGTCTGGCTCCGGAGGAGCCACCTGTTATCTGGAATGCGTGCAGAAATAGGGTGTTGTCATAATCATTCGTCATGCCATTGTATAATGTTAGGTGGCTCCTCTGGAGACGAATCAAATGGTCTTGCTATAGACAGGGTGCTCCTACGGAGCATAAACCTAGTCCTGACAGTAGCCTAAAAGGAGAAGGCAGGAGGAATTTTTCTGTTTGATAAATTAGGATGGGTGAGGTACTGGACTGTACACCGTGACATTTTCTATTTCCAATCACAACCTAAATTCTTATCTTGAATTTCCTAACCGCCAATTATGAAAAGACTTATACTACTCTTCTCCTGCTTTATTTCAGCACAGCTTATGGCTCAGTCATTCGACATAGTCATTCTCAACGGAAAAATCATCGATGGCACAGGCAACTCGTGGTATTACGGTGATGTGGGAATCAGAAACGGAAAAATAGTTGCAATCGGTAAATTGTCGAACGCTGAAACGAAACACGTTATTCTTGCAGATGGCTTGATTGTGTCGCCAGGCTTTGTAGATGTTCACACGCACATTGAAGGTGGTGAATCCACCACACCAACTGCTGACAATTTTATTTTTGATGGTGTTACCTCCGTTGTCACGGGAAACTGTGGCGGCTCTAACTTGGATATGGCTGCATATTTTCACAGACTTGATTCGGCAAAAATTTCTATCAATGTCGCATCCTTGATTGGACACAATACGGTTAGGAGAGCTGTGATGGGCGACTTACAGCGCGACCCAAAACCGGACGAGCAGATCAAGATGGAAGCACTCGTTGAGAAAGCCATGAAGGAAGGTGCAGTCGGAATGTCAACAGGATTGATTTATGTACCGGGCACCTATTCTAAAACTCCAGAGGTGGTGGGGCTTGCAAAAGCTTCTTCGAAATACAACGGTGTATATGCTTCACACATTCGCGATGAAGGTGATCATGTGACTGAGGCAGTGAACGAAGCCATCTCCATCGGGCGCGAAGCAAAGATGCCGGTGGAGATTTCTCATTTTAAAGTTACCTACAAACCTAACTGGGGGAAGTCAACTGAAACAATTGAGTTGGTAGAGAAAGCCAGACAAGAAGGAATTGACGTTACCGTTGATCAGTATCCATACATTGCCAGCAGCACAACATTGGACACCACAGTACCTACGTGGGTGTTTGGTGGTGGCCGCGATTCATTGAAGCTGCGCATCAACGAACCTGTCATGCGCGCGAAAATCAAAAAAGAAATGGTGGAAGGACTAAAGAAAAAGCAATTGAAAAATTATTCTTATGCGGTTGTCTCTCGTTATCCGCCCGACACGACATGGAACGGAAAAAATATTTCTGAGATTAATAAACTGAAGGGAAGAAAGGCTAAGCCTATGGAGGAAGCCGAAACTATTTTGGAGATGGTGAACGCCATCAACCGCACGCAAATGGTTTTCTTTAGCATGGATGAAAAGGATTTAGTAAGAATCTTGCAATATCCTTTCAACATGGTGGCTTCTGATGCAGGCATTGCAAAGTTTGGATCAGGCATGCCACATCCACGGGCATACGGAACAAATGCCAGAGTGCTGGGTCGATATGTACATGAACTTAAAGTTCTTCGGTTGGAAGAAGCTGTTCGCAGGATGACTTCCTTACCCGCACAAAAATTTAATCTCCGTGACCGTGGATTGATCCGAGAAGGAATGGCTGCAGATATTTTGGTGTTCGATGAAAAGACAGTAGGAGATGCCGCTACGTTCACCAACCCGCATACGTATTCCAAAGGATTTAAGTATGTAATTGTAAATGGTAAAGTGACAATAGACAACGGCAAGCATACCGGAGTTCGAAGTGGGAGTGTGTTGAAAGGGCCAGGAGTGGAGTGATAAAGTGAAGTTCTATATGTCAGGTCGGAAGACCTGACAGCACGTGAGCCCACTTTAGTTTCAGTGATTATTGTAGGGTACAAAGACTTTTGAACAAAATTAAATTAATATGACAGAACTAAGTAAATCACATAACTCACGGGGCCTTGAGATAAGGCGAGGACCAGGAAACGGGACAAGTTTTTGGGGAGACACTGCAATTGATTTACCAGACGAAGGAGCAAGGATAAGTTTTACCGAATTGGATTATTCAAAATCCTTTATAATGAGTGTTTATTTCGGTTACACTTCACCATCTTTCAAAGACTATTCAAGATCTATAGATTTAGACTTAAAGCAAACAATAGAGCTGAATGACTTTCTGACTCGCAGAATAAATGAACAAGCTATGAAGAATGAATATTCACTCTTATTTACGTACGGATCTAATATGTCAAGCGGACGATTAAAGAATAGAGTTGATACTGCCAGGCAATTTAAAATTGCAAGACTAATTTGTCACAAGTTAATTTTTAACAAAAAAAGCAAGAGAGACAATTCAGCTAAAGCAAATATCATTAAAACTAACGACCCGAATGACTGGGTATGGGGAGTGATTTATAAAATAAGTAAAAGCGATATTCTAAAATTGGATGAATATGAAGGCAAAGGTTATGACAGATTACAAGTAAATGTTATGGACTCTGAGCATGAGTACCATGAAGTACAGACATATATTTCGAATTCTGACGAGTACTTGGCTAAAGATGACCTTCCCTACGATTGGTACAAAGAGTATGTAATATATGGAGCTGAGGAAAACGGACTTCCTAAAGAATATGTTGATAATTTAAAGGAAGTGAAGTATAAGATTGACCCAGACGAGAATAGACGTAAAACAAATTTAGAGAATGTAAGAGCTTGGAGGGCTGAGATTATCAGACATCAACCGAAATATTGACATGAAACGATTCCCTCTATTCCTTTTATTCATTCTTGTTTTGACAACATGTTCAGACAAGAAGCCAACTTTTGAAGCGCCTGTTCTTAAAAATATTGGCGACTACCAAGTTAACGTAACGACCAAGGCTGAGTACGCCCAACTGTTTTTCAACCAGGGAATAATAATGGCCAACGGTTTTAACCATGCCGAAGCCGAACGGTCATTTCGCGAATCAATACGCCAAGACTCGACATTTGCCATGGGTTATTGGGGCATTGCTTATGTACTTGGCCCTAACTACAATTCCGGGGGCGAAAACATGGGCGCCATCAATGACATAAAGAATGCAGTTAAAAATGCTGTAAGGTTCGGCAGCAATTCTACTCCATGGGAAATGGCCGTTATCAAGGCCATCCAAATTAAATTTCCGACCGACTCATTAACAACAAACGATAAAGGTTATTCTGTTTCGATGAAAGCAGTCTATTCCGAATTTCCAGAGAATGATTTTGTGGCCACGCTATATGCCGAATCCATTATGAATTTGCATGCATGGGATTTTTATTCAAAAAAAGGAGGCGAACCCAGGCCCTGGACTTCAGAGTTGGTTGATGTGCTTGAGAAAGCTATTTCAATCAATCCAAAAAATCCATTAGCAAATCATCTCTATCTGCATGCAACGGAAGCAGCTCCAGATGTTGAAAAGGCGCTGGCGAGTGCTGAAAGATTAAAGACCTTAGTTCCATCGGCAGGACATTTGGTTCACATGCCGTCACACATTTATATAAATACAGGAGACTACCACGAAGGTTCCATTGCCAATGAGCAAGCAGTGATTGCGGATAGCATCTACATTGCTGAATGTAAATCGCAAGGGGTATACCCTCAGTATTATTATCCACACAACTACCATTTTCTTTCCGCGACAGCAACTTTTGAAGGGAGAGGTTCAAAATCGATTGAAGCGGCTTACAAAACCGTAAATATTCTGGACAAAAAGTATTTTCGTGAAGCAGGTTATGAAACAGTTTTACATTACGCAACTATCCCGATGCACGTGCTTGTGAAATTTGAACAATGGGAAAAGATTCTTGCAAGTCCAAAACCCGATGATGACCTGACCTATCCCAAAGCCATTTGGCACTATGCAAGAGGAATGGCCTATGCTAATATGGACAAACCCGATGACGCCCGAAATGAATTAGACTCACTAAAGAAATTAAGTGAATCCGAGGACGTGAAGCGAATCATCATTTGGTCAATTAATCCGGCCGAGCAGGTATGTAAAATTGCATCGAACGTTTTAGATGCCGAATTGCACGCAAAGAGTGGCGACTATCAATCGGCAATTGAACTTTTGAAACAAGCTATTCAATTGGAAGACGGTTTAAATTACAATGAACCTCCTGATTGGTTTTTTTCAGTAAGGCATCTTTTGGGTGATGCTCTTATGAATTACAAGGACTATGTTGGTGCTGAAAAGATTTACCTTGAAGATTTAACCTACTGGCCAAAAAATGGTTTTTCACTTAACGGACTTTATGAAAGCCTGAAAGGGCAAAATAAAATAAAAGAAGCTGAAGACATTAAGAAACAATTTGACATTGCCTGGAAATATGCTGACTCTGAATTGAAATACTCGCGCATTGACCAGACTAAAAGAAAGGATCTGACATTGAAAATTGACGAGAATTCTCCAAACACGTTGGTTTACCTGGCGAGCTCTCTTTGTTTATCAAAGTGAAATAAAGAAATTGACTTGATGGCCCGACCCGCCAACTATCAAATCGCCCAAATTAACATTGCGCGCATGAAAGGTGTGAACATCAACGATCCAATTATGAAGGAGTTTGTTGATAACCTGGACAGGGTAAATGCTTTGGCCGAAAGTAGCGCGGGTTTTGTTTGGCGATTAAAAGACGATACGAACAATGCTACCAATTTGAATCCATATGACGATGAACAAGTAATCATCAATGTTTCCGTTTGAGAAAGCATTGAGACTTTAGAAACTTTTGTCTACAAGACATTTCATACTGATTTCCTGAAACGGAGAAAGGAATGGTTTCAAACATTTGGAAAAGCCTATACGGCAATGTGGTGGATATCCAACGGCCATTTCCCTACCATTCAGGAAGCAGTAGACAGATTAGACTATCTTCAAAAAAATGGTGCAACAGAATTCGTTTTTGATTTTAGAAAGAAATACTCAGCACCTGTCTAGCTTCAGACTTCCAACCTCTAGACTTCAGTCTCAACCTTAGTCCAGCAGTTCCTCTTTGCCTTCAAAGAATAAATTATTTTTGATATGTCAGGTCTGAAGAGATGATCGCACGCAAAATTTAGTCTCCGGATGCTCGAGAACATATCTATATCCAATAATTTTAAACACGTATCAAATGTCATTGGATTCCACATCTTAGTGGTCTCTACTGTCTGTTCACACTATTAAAGTGCAATGATTACATCAATATCCGTTAAAGCGTCTCTCAGGTCTGTGAGCGACTGAGTGGAAGACAACAACCCACGCCTCAGCCCGTTCTTAAGGCATGTTTAACTAAACAATTTACAATATGAAAAAGCTGAGTTTAATTATCTTCATGCTCGTAACAGTAAGTTGCGCGGTGTTACAGGCCAGTCCAAATGGCCATGATCAAAGAATCAAAGTACGTAAAGCGGGTGACATTTTTAAAGTCACTTATCGGTCACCTGTTGAATGCCGAGTTAAAGTGACCATCACCGATTCAAAGGGTGAGGTGGTATTTACAGAGAAAGTAGATTCTCATGGTGGTTTTATACGGCCCTATAACTTTTCACAACTTCCTAAAGGCGAATACGAAATTCAAGTAGAAGATATCATTGGTTCTTATTCTGAGAAACTTTCCTACCAGGATAAAAAATGGGTTACACACGTGGGCAAAATAAAAGGCGAGGAAAACAAATACATTGTAGTTATACCCGGCCAGGGAAAGCAGGAAGTCACTGTCTATGTGTATGACCAATTTCAGGAGCTTGTTTTTACCGATTATTTATTCAACGAGGGTGACTTCGCAAAGGTGTATCACCTAAAGGGCCTGGAGGGAGCCACCATACAACTTGTCAATCAATTTTCCGGTGAGGCCAAGGTATTCATAACAGAATAGCATTGTTACTTTCAAAATTTGCAGAGACCGTCAGAGACAAAAGGAATTAAAGTTGTTCCGGGCGGTTTCCTGTTAATTTTTTATCACACAGCTTATAACTAAACATTAACTATAAAAATTATAAAACTTATGAACGCGAAAATATTAATCATTCTATTGTCTATGGCGGGTAGCCTGATGAGTTGCGATTTTAAAAAAGAAGAAATGGCGCGGCATACAATTGATTCACTCCGAAATGAACTCACCAACCAAAGCAAAGTAACAGTAGCAATGGTGGAGGTAGGTGATCTGCTCGATTCAATTGACGCCAGCCGGAAAGTATTGCGAACTCATATGTTGGAGGGAACAAGTTATGATAGCTACGCCTCCCGCATGCGCGACATTAATACGTATGTGAAAAAAGCGGAAGAACGAATTACTACACTTGAAAAATCCGCCCGAAGTGCTAAGACGAGTTCATCGTATACGGCCGCCATTAAAAAATTAAGAAGCGAACTTGACATGCGTAACCTTGAACTCATAGCCTTGAAGGAACAAGTAGACATGTACAAGAATGAGAATGAAAACCTAGTGAGAACGGTGAGTCTTCAAAGCACAGAGATTCAAGAAAAGTTAGACCAGATAAAATTCAATCGAGAAGAAACCACAAGACTGGAACAACAGGTGACCCAACTCATGGTTAAAGCAAAAATAGATGAAGCTGAATCTTACTACGTTCAGGCGGAAGCT
>JAYVBN010000490.1:0-2543 GCA_043750455.1 Bacteroidia bacterium
AGGTGACCATGCTGATAACGAGCAAGCACAAGCCCCATAAACTGGCATACCCATTTTGTACAAGCGGGAAGGTGGCAATACTTACCCCAATCATTCCCAGCGCGATGCTGATCCATTCGCGTAAAGCAATCTTTCGTTTTAGCCACAGGGATGTAAACAAACTTATGAGAAGTGGATTGAGACCCAATAGCAGGGTGGTGATGCCGGCAGCTACTTCTGTTAAGGCGATAATAAAAATGCCGAGATAGAGGGCGGTATTAAATGCACCAAAGACAGTAAGTTGCCACCACTCTTGCCCATGTGGCATTCTTGGATTTTCCTGAAACAAGCTGAAGGCAAGCAACAATAATCCAGCAACAAGAAATCGAATAGTGAAAAGTGTCAGGGGTTCAGAAGACATTAAGCCGAACTTGCCGGCTACAGAAGCGGAAGACCAGAGTATTGCAAATAGTAATCCTGAAATAAGGAATCGTGTGCGAGAAGACAAACTAAATTTTCGTGGAAAGGTAAATACATTTTTGCTTGTGTGTACCACAAATTCCAGGCGTTGAGCCAAGGCCAGCAACAAAGTTTGTAGTCCTGCCGGTAGCCAAGCCATCCAAACTTCCTTCATCGACCTACTTCAGCGATCTCCGCTCGGAGCTTCCGTTAGGACACATTTTTTTTTGATAGATATGCTCCGGAGGAGCAACCTGTTTGTAGAAGTAGAATACAAGTTGAAGAATCTGGCTCCGGAGGAGCCGCCTGTTATTGGATTGATGTCTTTAAAAATGAAGTCGCTGGGATACAATCATTAATCAAAGGCTTGTAGGTTGCTCCCCTGGAGCAAATAAAAATGAATCAAATGACCTTTTTATAAATCAGCCCGGAGCTTCCGTTGGACATATCTTTTTTGATAGATATGCTCCGGAGGAGCAACCTGTTTGTAGAAGTAGAATACAAGTTCAAGAATCTGGCTCCGGAGGAGCCACCTGTTATTGGATTGATGTCACCACAATAATTCTGGGCAGACACATCTAAATTAATGAAAGTTCCAAAGGAACGATGGTATAGTTTAACAACGGCCTTCATTCCGTTGAAAAAAAGTAGCAATAAAGAAGTTCCGTAGGAACGGTGCATAATAAATGACGGAAGATGTAACCGAGCCAACGGCTCTAGGGTGCTACCGGACGTATAGGATGTATCTGCCTGTCCTGAGAAGGCTCCCTTCTTATAAAATAAAACCGAGCCCGTAGCTCGTAAATAGAGTTCTGATTTAGATGCGTCTGCCTGCAGTACAATTTGAGATGTTCTTTAAATGGTCAGTTTCCTGATTAACTTTGCACATTGATCTTATGCCTTCGATGAATTTTTCTAAGCACCTGAATCAAATTCCTGTCTTTAACACCGTCAGCTCGGCTGCAGGTAAATTAGGGCTGGAAACATACGTGGTGGGTGGCTATGTCCGCGACCTGGTGTTGGGTCGAGAAGGGAAAGACATCGATTTTGTTTGCGTAGGTAGTGGTATTGAATTGGCGAAGGAGGTTGCCAAAAATCTTGGTGACGTTGCCGTAACTGTTTTTAAAAATTTTGGCACCGCCATGATCAAGTGTGATGAGTATGAACTTGAATTTGTGGGGGCGCGCAAAGAATCGTATCGCAGTGAATCGCGCAAGCCAATTGTGGAAGATGGTACGTTGGAAGACGATCAGAAGAGACGTGACTTCACAATCAACGCCATGGGAATTAGTCTGAACTCCAATAACTTTGGTGACTTGATTGATCCTTTTGATGGCGTTAGTTATTTAAAAAAGAAACTGATTAAAACACCACTTGATCCGGATGTAACATTTGCGGATGATCCGTTGCGCATGATGCGTGCTATTCGTTTTGCCGCTCAACTTAATTTTGATATTGAAGCAGATACATTTGAGTCCATTACCAAGAATGCTAGTCGGTTGAATATCGTTTCGATGGAGCGTGTCACAGAGGAACTCAACAAAATAATTTTATCGCCAACACCTTCCTATGGATTTAAGCTATTGTTCCATAGCGGCCTGTTGAAAGAATTTTTTCCGGAAATGATTTTGCTCCATGGGGTTGAGTATGTAGATAACCATGCGCATAAGGATAACTTTTTTCATACGCTTCAGGTGTTGGATAATGTATCGAAAGATTCAGACGATTTGTGGCTAAGGTGGGCCGCTATCTTGCACGATATTGCTAAGCCTCAGACAAAACGATTTGATAAAGAGATTGGTTGGACATTTCATGGCCATGAAGAACGGGGAGCACGAATGACCTCTGGAATTTTTCGCAGGCTCAAATTGCCGATGAATGAAAAGATGGTTTTTGTTCAAAAGCTGGTGCGCTTACATCTTAGACCCATTGCCTTGGTGAAAGAGGTAACAGACTCTGCTGTGAGACGCCTTTTGTTTGAAGCAGGTGAAGATTCGGATGCCCTCATGAAACTTTGTCGCGCAGATATTACATCTAAGAATAGTGAAAAAGTAGCAAAGTTTCTTCGCAATTTTGAGCGAGTGGAACAGAAAATGATAGAAGTA
>JAYVBN010000491.1:0-6720 GCA_043750455.1 Bacteroidia bacterium
CTCCTAACTTTCCCTCCGTTGCCCCCAGCCTGTCAAAAGCGGACTTTGAAACTTTAATGATTGTGGTGCTGCTTGATCCCAACGGAAGTGATCCCATTACACGCACAAATACTTCTCGATTAGTAGTAGCATTCCTTACTTTAAGGATCGTGCCTACTTTAGCTGCATTATAAAGTGCAAGGTATTTTCGATTGCCATCTGTACCTTCAATTAGTTCGGCAGATCCGCTTTCCTTTATCTCATCAGAACCAGCAGTGCTCTCATTAATTTTGATAGTTGTTTCTTTTGGCTCGGTTTTGACAATAACAACTGATTTTATTTCTTCCGATTTAACAGGCTCGCTTTTGTCAATTGGTTGGTACATTGGTTGTGTAATCAAAAGAACGTGATCAATCTTCAATTCATTTCCTACGATGCCATTCCACTCTTTTAACTGTTGCACCGTAATGCCATATTGCTTGGAAATAGAGAACATCGTTTCCTTCGCTGCTACAGTGTGCGTTCCTTTGACTGACTGTATCTGAACCTGCTTAACAGGCTCCTGAATTGGCTGTGTACTTTTCTTGATAACTAATTGCTGCCCAAGTGACAGGGAATTACTGCTTAAATTATTCTGGGCTTTTATATCCTCAACGGGAACATCATACAATTTGGAAATAGAGAATAGTGTCTCCTTGGCTGCCACGGTATGAACGGTGCCATTGGCAGTCTGAACTTTACTTTTGGGCACATAGGGCACCTTTAGGATCTGCCCAACTTCAAGTCCACCATCGGCAGTCTTGTTAAATTCCAGAATATTCATAATCGAAACTCCATAATGCTTCGAAATTGCATACAGTGTCTCTTTTTCGCTCACCTCGTGAATAATAAATTGCTTTCCATTTATTGTCTCCAGACGTAAGGAATCTCCCCGAATTTCGGGATTACTCCAGGAAATAACCGTTAAAAGAATAATTTTAATCATAAGATTTTACAAAATTACCATTTTCACCTCCAACGGTTTAATCGTAACTTTATGCAAGTTAACCAGGATTAAAATGATGAGAAAGTTTGTGGTGCTATTTTGCCTGATTTGTTCAACTGCAATCGCGCAGAAGAGTAATGTGATGGTGATGGAGATCAAAGATGAAATCGACCCGCGAATGCTGCGGTACGTAAAACTGGCTATCGAAAATGCCGAAAAAATAAAAGCCGATTATGTAGTCATAGATATGGACACCTATGGAGGCGTTTTAACGGATGCGAAAGAAATTGTAGACCTGATAATGGATTTCAAAAAACCTATCTGGGTATATATTAATTCAGATGCTGCTTCTGCTGGGGCTTTGATTTCCATTGCTTGCGATAGTATTTACATGTCACCAGGTGCAACCATTGGTGCCGCTACTGTTGTAGAAGGTGCAGGTGGCGAGGCTGCGCCAGACAAATACCAGGCTTACATGCGTGGTATTATGCGGGCTACGGCAGAAAAAAATGGACGAAACCCACGTATTGCTGAAGGTATGGTGGACGAGCGCATTGTAATTGATAGTATCAAACAAGAAGGGAGAGTCATTACGTTTACAACATCCGAAGCAATAAAGTTTGGCTACTGCGAAGCGCAGGTTGAATCGATCGAAGAAATCTTAAAAAGAAATAAAATAGAGAATTATGAGATCAGCACATTTCGGTTGGGTACAATTGAGAAGATAATAGCGTTTGCACTCAATCCATTTATTAGCGGGCTACTGATTCTTATCATTATTGGCGGCATCTATTTTGAGCTTCAAACACCGGGTATTGGCTTCGCCTTATTTGCAGCAGTAACCGCATTGGTCTTATATTTAATTCCCTATTACCTCAATGGTCTTGCCGACTATTGGGAAATCATTGCCTTATTTATTGGAATTCTCTTAATCATTGCAGAAATATTTGTTATTCCCGGATTTGGAGTGGCCGGTGTTGCTGGGATTACATTGACCGTTGTTTCGCTGATTTTAATTATGCTGAATAATGATTATTTCAATTTTGAATTTGTGCCACTGGGTGATATTGTGGTGGCTAGTGCGGTTGCCTTTGGAGGACTTACTGCCGGCATGGCTGTTCTCTTTTTTGGAGGTACAAGGCTAATGCAGAGCAAAGCATTTCAGCGAATAGCCTTAACTGATACACAGGAAAGTTCGAAAGGTTATACCGTTAACTCACTTACAAAATCGATGAATGGAAAAACTGGGACTGCATATACCGTTCTCCGCCCAAGCGGCAAAGTGATGATTGATGATCAATTATTTGACGCTTTTACTCGCGGGGACTATGTTGAAAAAGGTGATGCTATTATTGTGATCGAAAGTGAAGGTGTTACCTTAAAAGTAAAGCGGGCACAAGCATGAGAATATTAGGTGTAATCCCGGCACGCTATGCTTCTACCCGTTTCCCTGCAAAACCTTTGGTAGACATTGCTGGTCAATCAATGATCCAACGCGTTTACAACCAGGTTAAAAAATCAAGGTCACTTACAAAAGTAATTGTGGCTACCGATCACCCTAAAATCTTTGAACATGTAAAATCATTTGGTGGCAATGTGTGCATGACATCCGAATCACACGCCAGTGGCACCGATCGCTGTTTTGAAGTGCTGAAAAAGGAAACTGATCAATTTGATTATGTGATAAACATACAGGGGGATGAGCCATTTATCAAGCCTCATCAAATTGATCTGCTTGCCTCCTTACTTGATGGAAAAACAGAATTGGCAACCCTTTCAAAAAAGATAGAAACTGAAGAGCAACTATTCAGTTCTAATATTGTAAAAATAGTATTGGATAAAGATTTGAAAGCTCTTTATTTCAGTCGATCTCCTATACCACATATTCGAAATATAGCCCAGGATCAATGGTTGAGCAATCATACTTTTTATAAACACATTGGCATGTATGGCTATCGAGCCGACATTCTGGGACAGATTACCAACCTTAAGATATCTTCCCTGGAAAATGCCGAGTCACTCGAGCAATTGCGCTGGTTAGAAAATGGTTATTCTATCAAAGTGGCAGAAACAATGGATGAAACCATCGGAATTGATACGCCTGAAGATCTTGAAAAAGCAATCCTGTTTTTAAGCAAAAAATAATGAGTGCCTCCCTTTCGAATGTTGAACACACTCGTGAAAGTGCTTTACAGTTTTTTCAGGAATATACTTTAAAAAACAAATCTCAACTTCAGAAAAAAATAGTTATTGACCTGTCTACAGGTAGTGGATACATCGCTCACCTTTTTGAAAACGCTGGAGCTGATGTGCGTCCGTATGATCTTTTCCCTGACCAAAATAAGTTTTGCAAAGCAACTTGTCAGTTCATTGATTTACAAAAAGGGTTGCCTATACAAGATGCGACAGCCGACTTAGTAATCTGCTCTGAGACCATTGAACATCTACCCAATCAACACCATTTATTTGCAGAAACGTCAAGAATTCTAAAGTCGAAGGGAATTTTCATTCTCACCACACCAAATAGTTCATCACTGCGAAGTCGCTTCGCTCAATTTATGATGGAGAGTGAGCATTACTCAACGCCCGCGCCAAATGAATTGAATGCCTTCGTTTCCTGGGATGGCAAAGAGGGTGGATACTTTAGCAAGCTATTTATTAGTGGTGTATTAAGGCTTCGAACATTAGCAGCCATTAATCATCTTCAGATTAAAAAAATTCATCCTTCCAGGTATAGTTCCACTTCAATTTGGATGATGGCGGTGTATCCCATCCTGTATTTCTTCAACAGAAGAGTTTTACGCAAACAAGTAAAATCCGATCCAAAAAACGAAAATATCTACCGATCCATTTTTAAAATTAACACGTCTGCCGATGTGCTTCTTAGTAAGCATTTGATTATTGAGTTTTTTAAACAATGAAACCATAGTATTAATACTTAGGGACGGGGCAGGTAATTTGCTGTCGCAGTATTTTGAATATATTTGCAACCTTTCGGGGGATTAGCTCAGCTGGCTAGAGCGCTTCCATGGCATGGAAGAGGTCATCGGTTCGACTCCGATATTCTCCACTTAAAGCCTGACTAGTTTAGGCTTTTTTGCTTTCAGCCAACTTTCGAATCGCCCTTACCCGATCAGGGTCAACCGTTCGAACTTTAAATTCAGAACCTTCATCCGAACCCATTCCAGCAATACTTGGGTTTCGATAAATCATGCCGCTTTCGCGGGAAGAAGTTGCCGAAAAATGAATTTCTGTTGCTTTGCATTTACTAAGGATTTCCTGAACGGTATTCTCATTTACTCCTGAGCCAGGCATAATGGCAATGCGCCCATTTGCTCTCTTAATCAATTCACCAATCAGGTCTGCACCTTTCAAGGCCTGAGCCTGATGTCCTGATGTTAAGATTCTATCAAAGCCAACATTAATGCAATCTTCAAGTGCTTTAAAAGGATCGCGTGTCATATCGAATGCGCGGTGACACGTCACTTTTAAAGGCCGGGCTTTATCGATCAATTCTTTGCATCGTTTTTTATCGAGTGTTCCATCGGGATTTAAAATTCCAAACACTACACCGTCCACACTTATTTTTTGACATTGTGAAATGTCGCGCTTCATGGAATAAAATTCGTAGTTGTTGTAACAAAAATCCCCTCCCCTGGGGCGTATCATCACAAAAACATCCAAACTAACATTTTGGCGTACGGCCTCAATAGTTCCATAAGAGGGTGTTGTTCCACCTTCACCTGGGTTATCACAAAGTTCGATGCGATCGGCTCCACCTTCCTGAGCCTTGAGAGCAGATTCAATGTTATACACCACAATTTCACAAGTCATAAATCGTTTGTTTTCTATATATTTAATATGATCAATAATAATCTTCGAAACATGAGAATCTGCATTCTTTTTAATCTTCTCTTCCTTCTGGCATTCTCTCAACTAGCTGCCCAAAACCAGGACAGCGTGGCAATCAAGAAATATTATGAGGAAAATGCAATTCTTTGGCTCGGATGGACTAAATATATTAAGAACAACCAATCATTTCCCCTTAAAAACTTAGAAAAAGAGATCATCTTTTCGCCCGATGCGACTCACGAGTTTTCACGGTACAAGCGCAATCGAACTTACTTGAGTATAAGTGCTTTTGTGGGTAGCGGGCTATATTTATCAGCCTTATTAGCGAAGGATCGTGAGGTTAAGCTTGGAATGTTTGCTGGATCACTTGTTGCTTTTTCCTTTTCAATACCACTTAGTTTTAATACAAGCAAGCATTTGAGCAGGGCTATCTGGTTACATAACAGGGATATTCTTTTGCGATGACCAACTTCTAATAATAACTCTTCGCTTCAAACAACTTGTTATCAACTTCATTGGATTTTACAGCATACGTAAATCCTTTCTGAAGTGCAAAGGCACCAAACTCACCATTTTTATTCAACGCCAAAAAACCTACTTGTATCTCTTTAGATTTAACAGGTTGATTTTTAACTATTCTGGCTACTGCTTTTTCGCATGCTTCTTGAGGAGAATTTCCATGGCGCATTAACTCCACTACTAAATGTGAACCCACTATGCGAATTACTTCTTCGCCCACGCCAGTTGATGTCGCTGCCCCTATTTCATTATCCACATAAAGCGCTGCTCCAATAATAGGCGAGTCTCCTACCCTACCATGCATCTTAAATGCCATTCCACTTGTGGTACAAGCACCGGATAGATTCTCTTTTCCATCCAATGCCACTATACCAATGGTATCATGGTTCTCAATATTTGCTACAGGTTTGTATTGGGCTGTCTTCAACCATTCTTTCCATACCTTTTCTGATTCTGGTGTCAATAGCTTTTCTTTTTTGAATCCATTGGCTAATGCAAACTGTAGTGCACCTTCTCCCACCAAAAAAACATGAGGTGTTTTCTCCATCACTTTTCTCGCCACAGATATAGGATGAACGATATGCTCAAGACAAGCCACTGCTCCGCAATTCGCAAACTCATCCATGATACAAGCATCTAGCGTCACGCGACCATCGCGATCTGGCAAGCCACCTAGTCCTACCGATGTTTCTTTAGGATCACCTTCCGGTACCCGTGCACCCGCTTCCACAGCATCCAAGGATCTTCCTCCAGTCGATAATATTTTCCAGGCCTCTACATTGGCACCAATGCCAAAGTTCCATGTAGAAACAACAACAGGCTTAGTGGCCTTTGTTGACTTCAATCCAGCAAATAGTTTGGTTATGGGGGCCAGCGAGGCAATTGTTCCTAATTGAAGAAATTTTCTACGAGTAGTCATATTAAATTGGTTGTTCGTTGGTGGTTATTCGTTGACCGCATTTGAGTCTATATCAATCTATAATCCTCCGCGCAATCCTAAATCTCTTTTCGTAATACTCCGAATATAAATTTGTTTCTACTACACCTAGGCTGGTGGAAGCATGAATGAACTTTACATTATCTTTTCCTTTTGCCTCGGTAACAATGCCCACGTGAGTGATCTCACGCTTTTTCTTTCCGGTGGCAAAAAAAACAAGGTCACCTGGTCGAACATCTTTCATCTTCACTTTCTCACCAACCTCCGCCTGTGCATCCGCTGTTCGCGGTAAGGTTAGATTAATTGCCTGAAATGCATTTCCGGTTAATCCTGAGCAATCCATTCCAGAGCGGGTAGTGCCACCCCACTTATACGGAGTTCCCGTAAACGTTCGCGCTGCTTTAATAACCTCTTTCACTTGCTCATTCCTGATCCTTGCTTTGCGGGA
>JAYVBN010000492.1:0-9899 GCA_043750455.1 Bacteroidia bacterium
CCTTTTTTCATATGGAGCTATTCCCATTTACTCGGTGATTTTTATAACGGGCATTGCCAGGGGTTTTCTTTCGCCAGCCAATTTTTCATTTATGCCGCAACTGGTGCAACGTGATCTCTATCAAAATGCCATCACCTGGAACAGCACAACCTGGGAGGGTGCTTCTGTTGGCGGCCCAATGATCGGAGGTTTGGTCTATGGATTTTTAGGAATTACAGCAACCTACTCAGTTGCAGCAGCTTTAATACTGGCCGGCCTTATTTGTTACTTGCTTATACCTAATCGCGCGCTGCCACTTGTTAGTGAAGAGCAAGGTGTGTATGAAAAGATAAAAGCAGGAATAAATTTTGTATTCAAAAACCAGATCGTTCTTGGTGCCATCACACTTGACTTGTTTGCTGTTCTTTTTGGTGGTGCTATCGCTTTGCTCCCAATTTTCGCAAATGAAATTCTAAAAGTAGGTGCAGTGGGCTTTGGTTTCCTACGGTCGGCTCCGGCCATTGGTGCTTTAATGATGGCTGTCTTCATTACACATTATCCTATCAAAAAAAATATCGGCAAAATTCTGTTGTGGTGTGTAGCCGGTTTTGGATTTTGTATGATCGGCTTTGGGCTCTCCACTAGTTTTTGGTTGTCGATGACGTGCCTGATATTGAGTGGCGTGTTTGATTGCGTGAGTGTGATCGTGCGTGGCACATTGATTCATACACTCACTCCGGAAAATATGAAAGGAAGAGTAGCTGCGGTAAACAGTATGTTCATCGGATCATCCAATGAAATAGGAGCGTTCGAATCAGGCTTTGCTGCAAAGCTAATGGGTGTTGTGCCGTCCGTCATTTTTGGCGGTTGTATGACCATTGCCGTTGTCGCCACCACGGCCTGGAAGGCTGTTAAATTAAGGACACTGGATAAAGTTCATTAATTCGTCAATTATCAATTTGGCAATTGGCCAATTGTGATTAATTTTCATATGCATTACATTGATCATTGGCACATTGACTAATCGATAATCATATGACCTCCCGCAGATCTTTTTTCAAAAAATCAATTGGTGTGGCAAGCGCCCTCTCACTTACACCTCTTATCAGCAGCGCCATGGCAGAAGATGTTTCTGATGCGTTGGTTTCGTTGAACAAACTTTCTCCGCTTGAGGCAATGAACGATGAAGACTTGTGGGCGAGAATGGCGCAAGCTTACACCGTTTCACCTACTATTTTAAACTTAAATAATGGTGGGGTAAGTCCACAGCCTAAAGTAGTACAAGACGCGGTTGATAGATACTACCATTTGAGCAACGAAGCTCCAAGCTATTATATGTGGCAGATCCTTGATAAAGGAAGAGAACCCTTACGTAGGAAGCTGGCAGATTTAGCAGGTGTTTCCGCTGATGAACTCGCCATTAATAGAAATACAACCGAAGCCCTTGGCACTTTTACCTGGGGAATTGACATGAAGCGCGGAGATGAAATTGTGATGACCAAACAGGATTATCCTAACATGATACACGCATGGAAACAACGCGAGATACGCGAAGGAGTAAAAATCAACTGGATCAATCTTAATCTACCGATAGATAACGATGAAGTTGTAATCAAAGCCTATGTTGATGCTACTACTTCCAAAACAAAGATCTGGCACATTACTCATTTAATCACCTGGACCGGTCAAATTCTTCCGGCAGCCAAACTTTGCGCAGAGGCGCGCAAGCGTGGTATCATCAGCATTGTAGATGCCGCTCATTCCTTTGCCCATATCGATTATAAAATTTCCGATTTCAATTGCGATTACTTTGGCACGAGCTTGCACAAATGGCTTTGCGCACCTTTTGGAACTGGCTTGATGTATATCCGCAAAGATCAAATCGAAAAAACATGGCCCATCTTCCCTACTGATAAGCCACAGAGTGGTGACATAAGAAAGTTTGAAGCGCTGGGTACCCGATCTTTTGCACCAGAGCAAGCCATTGGTCAAGCAATAGATTTTCACAATGCCATTGGCGGCAAACGAAAACAAGAACGCCTGCATTACTTAAAAAAATATTGGTGTGATGCCGTTACCAAAAACCCAAGGGCTAAACTTCACATTTCGTTAAAGCCCGAATACTCTTGCGCCCTGGGCACATTCAGCATAGATGGCTTAGATGTGGGTGACATCGCATCTAAACTCATGAATGATTATCAAATCCACGTGGTCTCCATCAAATGGGAAAATGTAAATGCCGTGCGCGTAACACCACATGTTTACACCACCACCAAAGACCTTGATCGGTTTATTGATGCTGTGGGAAAGATTGCTGCATCTTAAATTCTTTAGCCACAGATTCACAAATTAAATCAGTGAATCTGTGGCATCGTTTTATACCTTTCATCACTTTCCAGATTTAGTTCTTATGCATTAGGCTTATCTTTTAATGCCTAAACTTAAATCTCCATGAGGAAATTTTTCTCTCTTACAGTTTGTATTATTATAGCGCAGTTTTCATTTAGTCAATCCAAAACTCTTTCCATCGCAGGATTACAACAATCTGTTGAAGTCATTCGCGACAGCTATGGCATCAATCACATCTATGCCCAAAATGAGCATGATCTATTTTTCACACAAGGATATTGCGCTGCAAAGGACAGGCTCTTTCAATTTGAAATTTGGAGAAGGCAAGCGACAGGCACAGTTGCCGAAATTCTCGGGCCAAGGGAACTGAAACGCGACATCGGTACGCGCCTTTTTCAGTTCAGGGGTAACATGAAACAAGAACTTAATCACTATCACCCACATGGCGAATTGATCATTCAATCGTATGTAGATGGTGTTAATGCGTACATCGAAGAAATCAAAAAAGACATCAAGCAACTTCCGTTGGAATTTAAATTGCTGGGTATCGTGCCCGAAAAATGGACGACTGCTGTTGTCATATCTCGTCATCAGGGTCTTTTGGGAAACTTAAGTACCGAAATTGAAATAAGCAGAGCCGTGACAGCGCTAGGCGCGGATCGTGTAAAAGACCTTATTGACTTTGAACCCGGCTCGCCCGATCTTACGATTGATCCTATTATCAATCCACAACTTCTTTTTGATAGTGTAGTTCAGCTATATCAAATCTATCGCAAACCAATTGTCTTCTCGCCAAAGGATTTAGTGGTAGGTGCTAATTCCAACATGAAAGACTATGAACACCTCGTCTTACTGGACGAGCAGGCAAGAAATGAATTCATGGACAAAGAAAAATTCAACATCGGCAGCAATAACTGGATAGTGGATGGTGAACATTCTCAAAGCAAGTTTCCCTTATTGGCCAATGATCCACATCGGTCGATCACTGTGCCATCCCTTCGCTACATGGTTCACTTAAATGCTCCTGGTTGGAATGTTGTAGGTGGTGGCGAACCAGAAATACCTGGCATTTCAATTGGGCATAATGATCATGCTGCCTGGGGGCTCACCATTTTTGGAATTGATGCCGAAGACTTATATGTGTATGAACTCAATCCTCAAAACCAAAATCAATACCGCTATCTGGGAAGTTGGGAAGACATGCGTATCTTGAAAGACACCATCCATGTGAAAGGTGCGCCCGATGTTTTTGTTGAACACAAATACACACGGCATGGCCCCGTTACGTACACTGATTCAAAAAATAATAAAGCCTATGCCGTACGTTGTGGATGGCTAGAACCCGGAGGCGCTCCCTATCTCGCCAGCTTGCGCATGAACCAGGCCACTACCTGGGAAGAATTTCGCGAAGCGTGCAGCTACAGTCGCATACCCGCAGAAAATATGATCTGGGCCGATCGCAAAGGAAATATAGGATGGCAAGCAGTTGGTATTGCCCCCATCAGAAAAAACTGGAGTGGACTTGTTGCTGTACCAGGCGATGGACGATATGAATGGTCAGGTTATCTTCCGGTTCAGTCACTACCAAATATTTACAATCCCGAAAAAGGATATTGGGCAACAGCCAACGAAAATCTTGTGCCCGAAAATTATGAACACCGAAATGCTGTGGGCTGGGAATGGGCCGATAGCTTTCGGGCCGATCGTGTGAATGAAGTATTAGGTTCAGGGAAAAAACATTCGCTGGCCGATATGATGCGTTTGCAGTTTGATTATCTGTCCATTCCGGCAAGAACGATAGTCCCGTTTCTAAAAGAATTAAAATCACCTGATGCAAAAGTTGAAACAGTGAGGACGATGCTATTGAACTGGAATTTTATAATGGATAAAAACTCTATCGAAGCGGGCATTTATGCCGCCTGGGAAAAAAGAATTTATGAAAATATGTTAAAGCTACTTGTACCCGAAAATGCAAGAAAGCAAATACGTTCGTTGGAATTGACCAAAACAATTTCATGGATCACAACGCCACGACCTGAATTTGGAGCTGACCCAGTTGCAGGAAGAGATCAATTTCTTGTTTCAAGTTTAAAACAAGCAGTTGATGATCTTACGCTCAAACTTGGAGCAGATATGAAAAAATGGAACTACGGTCAGGATAAATATCATCATGTGTTGATCAAACATCCGCTGAGCAATGCTGTAGACGAAGTCACACGCAAAAAATTAGAAGTTGGTCCGTTACCTCGCGGTGGCAATAGCTCGACTCCGGGCATGACTACTAATACCAACAACCAGTTGGCGGGAGCTTCCTTCAGGATTGCTGTAGACACAAAAGATTGGGATAGAACCATGTTTACCAATTCACCAGGCCAAAGTGGTGATCCGGATAGTCCGTTCTATAAAAATCTGTTTGAGCTTTGGGCAAACGACAAACACTTTCCGGTTTATTTCAGCAAATCTTTGATTGAAAAGGTAGCGGCAGAGAAACTAGTACTTCAACCGAAATGACATAATTAAACGTTCAAGATCAATCCAACCCCGTGGTCTGTGTTCTCACAGACAATTTAATATAACTCATATTTTTCGGTCTGTGGGGACACAGACCGAGGGGTATTTCGAATCGATGAATTCGACAATAATCATCCATTAAACCAATTGGGGAAACTCCACACCATCCAACCGTAGGCGGCAAAGCGAACGATGCGCGTTATGCAAATCAAAAGAAAGTCTTTAAAGTTGAGGTTAACTGATCCTGCCAACATGCATGTGGCCGAAAATGGAACGGGTGTTACTGCTCCAACAAAAACAAGGTAGCCACCAAAGGTCTTCAGCTTGCCTTCATATTGCTTCAAATATTTTTCGCGGATTTTCTCTTGATAAAGTTTTGTCTTAGAAAAAGTTTTTCCAATGTAGTACCCTAGTATACCGGCAGCATAAGAGATCAAAGTGAGTATCCCAAGGTTGATGATAAACCCCTCCACATGGATATCATCGAGTATCCATATCATCATGAAAAGCTCAGGCGGCAAAATGCCAAAAATTATTTCCGATAAGGTATAAATCCCATAGAGGATAGCAGGGTTATCGCGAATAACATCAATGTGTGATTTAAAATTTTGCTGGATGTAACCCTCCGCCAAAATAAAAATGGTGATGATGACCGCAAACCAGATGAGACCCTTGATCAGGTTTTTAAATAAAAAGGATGATTTTGTTTCTTCTTGTTCTTCCATGGTTAGTTTAAAATCGGATGCCGCTTGAAGGGCTTAGTGTCATCAAATAATTTACGATACGTAATATGCGTTTTACAAACGAAAGCCCCAACTTGTTCTACCACATTAATCATTTTAGGATTAAAATCGCCTATCCAATTCATTTCATACTCATCATAACGGTGATATTTATCCTGTAAAATATACCTTGCCGCCAATATCATGGCGCCATCACATCCTTTTCCCTGGTGAGCGGGAACAACGCCAAACAATATTCCAAATGCCTTCCGGTTTGTCTTTCTCCAGGTGTGCCACACAAACTTCAATTTTCCGACCAGATCAAGCTTACCGTTCACGTATTTAAATATCTGGTTAATCTCTGGAAGGGAAAGGAAGAATGAAATTGGCTCTCCTTTATAAAAACCAAAGTACAAAAGCTTTTCATCCATGATGGGCTTCATCTGTTTCACAATTTGCTTGGCCTGCATCAGGTTAAGTTCAGGGTTCTCGGCACGGTTAGCCCAGGCCTTATTGTATACGTTCATCATGTACTCGGGCAACTTATCTATTTCTGATTTCAGAAGATGACGGAACTCATAGTCAGGATCCTTCTTCATCAGCTCAGCTTTTTGATACAACCGGGGTGAGAGGGGTTCTGCTACCATCCGCGAAAATGTGAACTGATTAAAATAAGTCTTGAATCCGTATGCCTCAAAAAATTCCTTGTAGTAAGGAAAATTATAATTGCATTGATAGTTGGGGTCGCGATCAAAACCATCTACCAGCAAACCCCACCATCGGTCGCGGTTACCGAAATTGATTGGCCCATCCATCGCCTCCATTCCCTTCGACTGAAGCCATTGCTTGCACGTATCGAGCAATAGATTAGCTGCTTCTTTATTTTCAATACATTCAAAAAATCCCATTCCTCCTGTAGGTTGGTCATTCCCTTTTTTGGCATTCTTCTCGTTAATAAAAGCGGCCACTCTGCCAATGGTTTTATTTTGATCATTCACCAAAATCCAGCGGGCGCAATCGCCATGACGAAACGTTTTATTCTTATCTCGATCAAAAACTGATTCTACATCTTTATCGAGGGGACGTATCCAATGAGGTGACTCTTTGTAAAGCCTTACAGGCAGCTGTAAAAATTCGTGTATATCCGCAGGAGCGATTACCTCTTTGATTTTCATAGCCATAAATAGCTGGACAAGATACCCCTTTATTTCTGAAGAGATTTGATTTGGAAGCCTGATTTTAAAGGAGGCACCACACCAGCCTTTCTCCCAAAATTTCACCACTCAGTTTTCCGACATGCTCACGCAGCTACCTATCTGTAGAAAGCACTTTTGATAAAACCATTAGCGAATAGCTTTTGATTAACCTCAATTAAATGGGTTTGCAATAATGCACCGTGCCAATCGGGAAGATTTTGGTTCATAAGGCCAGTCGTAAACCTAAAGAATCGATACATTATAAAAAGCACGAATGAATGCCACCATTTCGTTTCAACAAAATCCGTCACTAACCAAAGAGCATTTGACTTCAGGGATCTTTTAATTGTCTTAATGACATCCTTCAGTTGATTGTTTGAAAAAACATCCAGGATGCAAAACAAAATAACGGCATCAAATTCATCTTCTTCTATAATCATGTCTTGGGTACCTAGCCTGAAGGTAATACGATAATCTTCCTCTGTGGCTTGCTTGGCAAGGCGTATCATTTCAGCAGATTCCTCTACGTAACATATTGTACAAGTTGGATGGGTTCTGAGAAATTCCTTCAGCCACCATCCTGTCCCTCCACCTACAACTAATACATGCAAAGTAGCTGTGATATTATCTAAAAAATAATTTTGAGCATTTACAAGTGACTTGCCAAATACCAATCCGGCAAGGCGATCATAGTATTTTGCGATTGAATTGAAATCCATTGGATTATTGGTTACCCGTAAGAAGGTAAAGAATGGGGAATATAAAAACTATATCTCCAATAAGTCGGTAATGATTATTGTCTGAAAATTTCTCAGGGAAAAATAAAAGTATCAATAGCGGCAAGTTCATTCCGGCTAAAATCAATGCCTCTACCTGATAAAGTGAAAATAAAATCAAACCGCCAACAAGCATCGCTTGAGCTGAAAATAAAATAATAAGAATATTTTTTGCGCGATCCCTTCCTAAATTAGTGACAAGTGAAAAATGATCATCCTTAAGATCTTGCTTCCAGTCATACCAGGAAAATAAAACAAGATTAATGAAGGCCGTCAACGTAAAAATAGCAATCAAAATAATCTCCGATGCAGAAATCATTTTCATTGTTAAGGACATGGCAGGGATAAGGATTCCCGCAGAATAGAGAAGTGATATGACTAACTCCTTAATAACCACGAGCCTTCGTTGTAGCCAGAGGTAAAACAAAACTATAACGGACAGTCCCATTCCCCAGTTCAAAATTGGCTTCCTAATAAAAAAGGCCAACAAAAGATCAACCAAAACGGCAATCACAAGAACGATCAATAACACGCGAAAATTATTTTGGTGAAACCGATGTCTCGGAGAAGAGGCTTCGTGCTTTAGCCGATGGGCATCCAGCAAATGATCTGCTGTGTAGATAATCCAGACGGTGAGACCTAAGGAAGCCAATCCGTATGGCCGTAACTGAACTTGCAGGATGCGTGCGAAAAATGCGGCACACCCCATGGCACCGCAGGCGACATCAATGCTGAGGTAATTGAATGATCCGTACAAGCGGAGTAACGATTTCATTAAAATAAAAAAGCTCACCTCTCGTGGAGATGAGCTTTCATAAAATTTAATTTCCTTATGCTGACTTCAACGCTTCAGCTCCAGCCACAATCTCAAGAATCTCCTTGGTAATAGCTGCCTGGCGAGTTCGGTTATATGTTAATTTCAATTCCTTTAGCATTTCACCTGCGTTTTCGGTGGCTTTGTCCATAGCCGTCATACGAGCTCCATTCTCTGCAGCATTACTATCCAGTATAGCCTTGAAGAGCTGAACTTTTAGGGATCTAGGTATTAATCCAGTGAGGATTTCCTCCCTGTCAGGCTGATAGATATAGTCGGTGTCGACAACCTTTTCTGTCTTTGGTGCAGTCACTGGAAGGAAGTGCTCCGTCCTTAGGATTTGGGTTGCTACGTTCTTGAATTCGTTATACACGATTTCAATTTTATCATATTCACCTTTCTTAAAAGAATTCATCAGGTAATCTGCTGCTTCTGAGACTTTCTCAAAGGAAAGTGCTGACATAAGCGTTGAATACTCACCATGTATTTTGTAAGAACGCTTTCCGAAAAACTCAAATGCTTTTTTCCCGATTGGCATTATGGTGACATTACCCTGATTAATCTGTGTTTGATATTTTTCTTGTGTAAGCTTAATAATGGATTTTATAACGGTGCTGTTGAAAGATCCGCAAAGACCCCTGTCCGAAGTAATTGCGACAAGTAGAATTTTCTTCTCTTCACGAACAGTATTGTACCAATTCTGTCCTTCATTACCAGAAGCAGAAAGATTCTGAAGCAGTGAAGAAAATTTCTTAGCAAACGGACGCATCTGTATGATTTTCTCCTGCGATCTTCTCAGCTTAGCTGCCGCTACCATTTTCATAGCTTTGGTGATCTGCTGTGTTGAGGTAACAGAGGTGATGCGGCTTTTTACTTCTTTTAAACTGGCCATATTTTAATTTTCTCCCGATAGCTATCGGGATCAATTCATTTTCAAATTAGTACTTCGAGGCTTCTTCCAGTGCCACTTTCTTTATCGTGTTTGCATCGGCATCTTCAAACTTACCTGCCCTGAAATTCTCAAGGACCTGATTGTACTGAGCGCGAAGCAAGCCAATAAAATTCTTTTCAAATTCACCGATCTTATTCACCGGCACCTTATCCGTGTATCCTTTTGTGGAAGCAAGGATCATGGCCACTTGTTCTTCCACGGGCACTGGGGCATACTGTGGTTGCTTTAATACTTCCGTATTTCTGCGACCACGCTCAATGATAAGTTTTGTTGACGAGTCAAGATCAGATCCAAATTTTGCGAAGGCTTCCAACTCACGAAATTGTGCCTGGTCCAGTTTAAGAGTACCGGCAACTTTCTTCATTGGTTTAATCTGCGCTGAACCACCCACGCGCGATACAGAAATACCTACGTTGATCGCAGGACGGATACCCGCGTTGAACAAGTTGGTCTCCAAAAATATTTGCCCATCTGTAATGGAGATCACATTAGTTGGGATATAAGCTGTAACGTCATTGGCTTGTGTTTCAACAATAGGGAGTGCTGTTAAAGATCCACCGCCTTTTACCAAATGTTTAATCGAAGGAGGCAGGTCATTCA
>JAYVBN010000493.1:0-21797 GCA_043750455.1 Bacteroidia bacterium
CTATTCTCACCTGGGTGATGAAAAAGCGTATCCACCAGATAGAGCTTTTCATGAAATATCCACTTGAGGTGCAGGACGAGGTGCTAAAAAGATTGTTGAACACGGCACAATCAACAGAGTTTGGCAAACAGTATGGCTTTGATGACCTTATTAACTACGATGACTTCAAAGACCGGGTTCCGGTTCATACCTATGAGCAGCTTTTTCCCTACATCGAGCGGCAAATGCGTGGTGAACAAAACATTCTGTGGCCTTCGGAAGTAAAATGGTTTGCCAAATCATCGGGCACCACCAATGCCCGCAGCAAGTTTATCCCTGTTTCACCAGAGGCCTTGGAAGATTGCCACTTTAAAGGAGGCAAAGATTTGCTCTCCATTTATGTCAACAATTATCCAGACACCGAGATTTTTTCAGGGAAAGGATTAGGTGTTGGGGGAAGTCATCAGGTCAACGAATTCGATCCCAGCTCTTCTTCTTTCTATGGCGATGTCTCCGCAGTACTAATGAAAAACCTTCCCCCGTGGGCACAATTCATACGCACCCCAAGTCTTGAGGTAGCGCTAATGACCAACTGG
Source organism: Bacteroidia bacterium (assembly GCA_043750455.1). Classification (GTDB taxonomy): domain Bacteria; phylum Bacteroidota; class Bacteroidia; order Cytophagales; family Cyclobacteriaceae; genus ELB16-189. Next base: position 576 of record JAYVBN010000493.1, read on the forward strand.
GAAGAAAAAATTGATATGCTTGCCCGTGAAACCGCGAATGTTGATGTGCGTCATATTTCCGGTGTGCCCACCTGGACGGTTCTGTTGATACAACGCATAATGGAACTTGAGAAAAAGAGTAGCATACTTGAAGTGTGGCCAAATCTTGAAGTTTTCTTTCATGGCGCGGTGGCCTTCGGCCCTTACCGAAATCTTTTTAAATCATTAGTGCCAGGAAATCAAATGCGCTATTGGGAAACCTACAATGCAAGTGAAGGATTCTTTGGCATTCAAGACAGAACTGATTCAGAAGAACTCTTACTCATGCTTGACTATGGGGTCTACTATGAATTCATTGCTGTAGAAGAATTGGATAAACCGAATCCGCACGTCATCAATCTAAGCGAAGTAGAGATAGGTAAAAATTATGCATTGGTGATCACCACCAATGCTGGGCTTTGGCGCTACAATATTGGGGATACTATAAAGTTTACCAGTATCTCACCGCACCGCATAAAAATTTCGGGACGCACAAAGCATTTTATCAATGCCTTTGGAGAAGAAGTTATCATTGAAAATGCTGAAACTGCTATTTCGCGAGCGTGCGAATTGACAGGTGCCGTAATTGATAACTTTACTGCCGGCCCCGTTTATCTTGAAAAATCCAAACGTGGTGGACATGAGTGGATCATTGAATTCAAAAAGGAACCTAAAAACCTGGAAGAGTTTACGAGAATTATTGACGACACCCTGAGGAAAATAAATTCTGATTACGATGCAAAGCGTATGCACAACCTGGCACTTATCTCCCCTAAAGTCCACTCTGTTCCTGAAGGCACTTTTTACAATTGGATGAAGAAACGTGGCAAACTGGGTGGACAAAATAAAGTACCACGCCTTAGCAATACACGAGAATTTCTTGAGGAAATTTTAGAGATGACCAATTTAAGGACTTAGGGATTGGGACTTGGGCATTAGGGCTTAAATATAGTATGCTTGCCAACTTTACCACAAATACCTAAGACCTAATGCCTAAGCCCTAACTCAAGCATCTTTCCATTTAATACCACAACCAATTGCTTTTGTTTTGCTTGTAGCAACTGGTTTGCCCGCCATTAATGCATCTACCGCAGCTTCCACATAACGTTTGGTAACAGATGATGCATCGCGGGCATTATCATCGATGGTGCCGATGTAGGCCACTTTCAAATTATTTTGAGATTTATTCAAAACAAAAACATGTGGAGTATTGGTAGCTCCATAGGTTCTGGCAATCTCTTGCGTTGCATCAACGAGATATGGAAAATCATACCTATGTTTTTTGGCGTACCTCACCATCTCTTCAAATGAATCGCCAGAAGATTCTTCCGGGGAATTGGCGTTGATGGCAATCAATGGAAAATCCTTCGGATATTTCTTGCTTAGCGCAACAATACGATCGTTATATGCTTTTGAATAAGGGCAGGTGTTACAATCAAATATTACAATGAATCCCTTTGCCTCTTTATAATCAGCTAACGAAACCATCTTGCCATCAACATTTTTAAGTTTGAAGTCAGTGGCTGTGTCTCCTACCTCATAGGCATTTTTCACCGGACTGGCAGCCATTAGAAAACCCAGACAAAGCGCGAATAGAAATTTTACAGTCTTCATATAGTATGTTTAAAGTTATTTAAGATTTAATCTCAGCAATAAGTTTTTCAAGTTCACCCTCTTTCATGGCTGTGTTGACAAACCTGCGCGTTCCCGTTTTAGTGTTAATGATTAATGTTGCAGGCAATGCACCTGACCAGTTCTTATCAATTTTATTGATCCATGAGTTGGGATCTACTGCATCCAAAATCAGTACTCTGGATTGTATTTTTTTCCGGTCAATGAACCTGTAAACCTTTTCTGGATTAGGATCCAGGTCAATGTCCATGCTTACAAGAGTTACTCTGACATTTTTATCATCTTGATTTAATTTTTCAAACAAAGGCAATTCTTTTACGCAAGGAGCACACCAGGTAGCCCAGAAATTATAGACAAGAATTTGATCTGATGGTTTAGCGATCTCGGCTTGGAGACTCTCAAGCTTCACCAATTGGGCATTTTGACTGCACGCAAAGTGAGCCGCCACAAAAAATACAGCAAACAGAAATATTCTTCTCGTCATAGTCCTCAAAACGATTAAGCGAAGGCAAAGTTAACTCACTTTGTAATGAAAAAAATGCGTGACGAAGTATCATCAAACAGGTTAGACAAAAAACTCAAAAACACTTAAAAATTCAGGCACTTATAAAGTCTGAAAATCTGCTAAAATAGTAATCCACAAAAAGCATCACTTATGCACATTACCGGAATATTAGGCCTTACAATTCTGATATTCAATTACTTAGATGGTTTTTAATCAATCAGTTCTTTGTGGACAACTTAATCAGCAAAAAAAAGACAGCCCGAAAACCTAAATTATTTCTAATATTCAGATATTCAGACTTATAGAAAAAATTGTCAGAAATTTTCGACAAAATACAATGGCTACCGAAAGTCATCTTAATAAATCATAAATTGTCTGCATACATTATTATCAAAGCTATATGATAGCACCAACTCTTACCCCTAGCCAAATAAAAACTTATCATCAAGATGGCTTTCTGATCCTCAAAAGTTTTTTTAGCAAACCTGAAGTTGGCAAGCTGTATGGAACAGCCATACAAGACGATGCCATGCGCAAAAATGCTCTTGATCTAAATGATCAAACGGGAAAGAAGACAAAGCTTTCACTATGGTTCACACCGGGCAACGATGTATTTGGTTATATGACCAGAAGTCAGCGCATAATACAATCCATTTCTCCACTTCTGGATAGCGATGCACCTGTTTGTCATTTTCATTCAAAGCTGATGCAAAAGGAGCCACGGGTTGGAGGTGCCTGGGAGTGGCATCAGGATTATGGATATTGGTATAAAAATCAATTTATGTTTCCCGATCAACTCATCAGTGTGATGGTTGCCCTTTCGGAAGCAAATAAGCAAAACGGTTGCTTGCAGATAATAAAAGGTTCACATAAGCTGGGACGGGTCAATCACGGCTTTGCAGGTGAACAAGTTGGCGCGGATATGACGATGGTAGAAAATGCTTTAAAAACTATGGAGCTGATTTATTGCGAGCTTGAGCCAGGCGATGCATTAATTTTTCATAGTAATTTACTCCATCGCTCTGAAGCAAACCTATCTGACAGGCCGCGCTGGTCCATTATCTCTTGTTATTGTTCGCAATCCAATCTTGCCTATAATGAAACATCAACAGCCTGGAAGGTGCCTGTCAGTATTGTTCCGGACGAGGCTATTCTAGAATGGCAAGCAGAGTCTCTTTCTAATGCCGACTTTTTGAAAAAAGAAAATGATCCTGCCTTAAAGGAAACAGGATGGGAAAAGGAAGTAAAGGTGAAGTAGTGATTACAAAAGCCTCACTAAAAATATTACGTCTGCGGTTTTTACCCTATAATTTCTACCTGTACCTTTCTTCTTTCCGCGCACTATGAAACCTCTTTTACGTTCGCAACTCTCGGTCATGATGTTCTTACAGTTCTTCGTGTGGGGAGCGTGGTATGGACAGATGAGTAAGTACCTTACTAATCAACTTCATGCATCGGGTGATCAGGTGGGGAGTGCGTATGCGGCCTTTTCAATAGCCATGATTGCCGCACCTTTTTTTGTGGGTATGTTGGCCGATCGGTTTTTTGCTGCACAAAAAGTATTGGGAATTTTAAACTTGCTTGGTGCACTTACTCTATTTGTACTAACCTCTATTACTGATGCTGATATTTTCTTCTGGGTTATGCTTGTGTATTGCTTCACCTTCACCCCAACCATTGCATTGACAAATTCAATTGCCATGCAACAGATGAATAATCCTGAAAAGGAATTCCCTGCTATTCGTGTTTTCGGAACACTCGCGTGGATTGTGGTTGGAAATATTGTTGGCTTTATGCAAGTGGGCGATCAGGTTGTAATTTTTCAAATTGCAATGTTTTCAGCCGCTTTGTTGGGAGTGATGGCCTTTTTTCTTCCCAACACACCACCTACATCAACTGGCTCGGCAAGTTTTTCACAAATTATTGGTAAGGACGCATTCGTACTGTTTAAGGATCGATCATTTAGTATCTTCTTCATTTCCTCTATCTTGATCTGTATTCCACTTTCATTTTATTATACGTGGGCCAATCCCTCGTTAACCGATGCTTATAAAGTAGCATTCCCATCGGCAGACCCCAACGGTTTTAATATTGAAAACAAAATGTCGTTAGGACAAGCTTCCGAAGTCATTTTTATGTTGCTGTTGCCCTTCGCTTTTCAAAAGTTCGGTATCAAAAAGATTTTAATCATTGGTTTGTTAGCCTGGATTATTCGGTTTGTATTTTTTGGGTATGGAACAGCAGATACTTCGGTGTGGATGTTGTATGCCGCTATTCTGCTTCATGGAGTTTGTTATGATTTCTTCTTTGTTACGGGTCAGATTTACACGGATAACAAAGCAGGAGAAAAAATTAAATCACAGGCACAAGGACTAATTTCATTGGCAACGTATGGTATAGGCATGTTTATCGGTTCCATCATTGCCGGAAAAGTAAAAGATATGTACACGGCTGGTGATCCATCAATTACAAACTGGACTAATGTGTGGCTGGTGCCGGCTGGCATTGCTACACTTGTACTCTTACTTTTCATTTTATTCTTTAAAGACAAAAAAATACAACCTACCAATCCATAACCCATTACAGCTATGAACATCGCCATGCTCGGTTCCGGTTTCATTGGACGCTTCTATGCAGACTCCCTTCAGGGATACAGAAGCAAAGACAAAATTGTGACCATCTATTCGCGCAGGGAAGAAAGCGCAAAGAAATTTGCAACTGACTATAAAGTTGCGTTTGCTACAACAGAGATGGAAGCAGCTATTAACAGACCAGAGGTTGAAGTTGTTTGTATCTCCCTGCCCAACAATCTTCACGAAGCCGCAGTGATGCTATGTTGCAAACACAAAAAAGCAGTCATTACCACAAAGCCACTGGGTAGGAATGCCGAAGAGGCGAAACGCATGCTGGAGGCTGTAGAAAAAGCCGGCATCTTCAACGGCTATCTGGAAGATCTCGTGTACACACCAAAATTTTTAAAGGCTCACGAAAGTGTTCAAAACGGTGCCCTCGGAAGAATCCTTTGGGCGAAGTCAAGAGAGACGCACCCCGGCCCACACAGCGATTGGTTTTGGGATATTGAACAGGCAGGTGGTGGTTGTATTCTTGACCTTGGTTGCCATTGCGTGGAGATAACCCGCAGTTACATCGGCAAAGATATTAAGCCCGTAGAAGTCATGTGCTGGGCCGATACACAAGTAAAACCAATCGATGCAGAGGATCACGCAATTGGTTTGGTTAAGTATGAAAATGGGGCCATCGGTCAGTTTGAAGTAAGCTGGACGTTCCGTGGTGGTTTGGATTTGCGCGATGAGGTGATGGGCACCGAAGGAACGATTTGGATAAACAGTTTTTTACGAACAGGATTTGAAATGTTTACCACTGGCAAAGCTGCAAACTATGTGGCAGAAAAAGCCGAAAGTGATAAAGGCTGGTTGTTTCCTGTTGGCGATGAATTGAATGAGCTTGGATACAATCACATGTTCATGGATATGTTCAATGCCATGGAACAAGGCAAGCAACCCAAAGAAACTTTTTACGATGGTTATGTTGTAAACTCTGTTTTAGATGCAGCCTATCGCTCGGCCAAAACAAAACAATGGGAGCCAGTGAAGTTAGATATTTGGAGAGGAAGGGTTGGCGTTTCAAAAGATGCTCATCTTGTAGAATATGATGCCGATCACTATTTGGTAAAAGAAGAAGTGACGCACTATGGCGCAAAGAAATTGATTTTAAAAAATAAGAAGACCGGCAAAATCTTTGAAAGGGTGGAAAGTTGAAATTTTAGATTTCCATCGCCAGGACTTTTCTAAGATCATCAGCATTCAAGGGAAGTTGGGTGGTAGCAATTTTCCAAATCGTTTCATGATCTACATCAAAATATTCATGCGAGACAATATTTCGCAACTGATACATTTTCTTCCAAGGCACAAGCGGGTATTTATTTTTAATTTCTAAAGGGACACTTTTAGCCGCCTCGCCAATGATTTCAAAATTACGGATGACCGCATCTGCGACCATGAAGTTTTTTTGAAAGGATTCAAAATCATGCCCTTCAATATAAGAGGCAATTCTTTCCATAGAGGTGATCGTATCCTTTAAATAGAAATCAAACCTTCTGGTTTTTTTCATACGTACTTTACTTCATCCAGAATACTTTCTTTTAACTGGGGTTTAAGGGCTTTAATGGATACCAAATCCACTTTGCAATTGAGTTCTTTTTCGAGGAGGTCGCCAAGGTCAAAAAACTCCCAACCAAGTGGTTGATTAAATTCAACAAGGATGTCAACATCTGAATCCGCGTTTTGATTACCTGTTGCGAAAGAACCAAAGTAGCCGATTTTATTTACAAAAAATTGCTTCTCTAAAACCGGCTTTAGTGCTCTAAGTTTATTTTCTATATAGGAAGTTGTAAGCATGATACAAATATACAAGCTATTCGATAAAAATTTCTTGCAAAAACGGTATGTTAAGGTTCCTAATATCTCACTATTCAGACAACGCCTATTTTGAATGACACCTCACGAACAAGAACTCATCACCACTATTGGCCAGGCCATTGAATCTAAAAGCCTGATTCGATTCTGGTACGAAAACACGACAACGGCCCATAAGGACTGGCGGGTTGTTGAACCTTACTTGATTGGAAAGTTTAATAGAAAATTTCTCCAACTCTCTGCCTGGTCAGTGCCTACTATGGAACAACTTTATAATGGGCAAAAGGAAAGTTGGAAGGCTTACATCTTGAGAAATATTTCCCAGGTTCAAGTTCTTGAACAATCTTTTAAGGTCAGGGCTGATTATGATCCTACAGGAAATGGAATGTCGGAGATTGTTTGTGGTGTTAAAAAGTAGCTTAATGCCTTGGTGTCCTAGTGGCTATAAGCTCTTAAAGATGGCACGCTCGAAAAGACTCGATTAAACAAAATTGCAAAAGGATTTTCTAATGCGTAATCTGGGTTAAATTTTATTGCTGCAAAATCATTAAGAGAAAAGTCGGGAAAACGCTTCACTCAAAGATCTTCTCGAGTATTTTTTCTCTCCAAGTGCTCTTGCTGATTCCTGATATTGCAAAAGTAGTTTTTGATCGGAGACAAACGGCTTTATCTTCTTTACAAAATCTGTTGGCTGCAATGGATCAACATAAATACCGCATTGGGTTTCTTCAATTTCTTTTTTAATCCAACCACCAAAATTGATGACAATCAGTTTGCCCGCTGCGAGTCCATCAAAATATTTATTGGGCGAACCTGTTTCCAGAATAGGCACATTTTTATAACACACAAAAGCAGCATCGGTTACACTCATGATTTCTTTTACGCCTTTACGGTTTGTGAAATCAATAAACAATAAATTGTGAAGCCCAAGATGGTTTGCATTTCCTTTTAGTCGTTCCAGTAAGGCACCATCTCCGCATACTAAAAACTGAATAGGAAGGTCTGCCTTTCTACAGGTGTTGGCGCATTCAATAAAATAATCAAGGCCATTGGCTACACCAACAGCGCCAATGTATGAGACAACAAACTTATTTTTTACTCCATATTTTTCTTCAAGCTCTGGCTGCTTTGACTCTGGTTTGTAAAAATCCGTATCGGCCATATTCGGTACAAGGTGAATTGTTTTCCCAGGCACCTTCTTTTCAATGGCCGACTTAATAGCAGGGGATAATGCTACAACAGATTTAGCAGATTGATAAATCGATTTTTCCAATCGGTAAAGCGCTTGTTGAAAAATAAAACTTTTCACAAAGCCCATTTGAACGGGTGCATCCGGCCAAAGATCGCCCACTTCAAAAATGTACGGAATGCCCTCTCTTTTTTTGATCCACATGGCAGCAATACCAACTGTTAAAGGCACAGAAATAGCATAGCAATAATTAACTTCTTTGAATTTAGAAGCTAATCTTATTGCACCCCATACATATTTTAGAAATGAAGAACTCCTTGCCGTGAATCCAAAACGATTGTCGTACGCAATAGGCAGGTAATGCACTTGAATGCCTTCGATAATTTCAATTTTGTATTCTTTCTCATTGTGCGCTGTAATCACAATTGCTTCAATCCCTACATCAACCAACGCTTTGGCCAGGTAATAAGAACGGATTGCTCCGCCTTTCTCTGGTGTATTAAAATGCTGATGGAGTATTAAAACTTTCACGGGTGCAAAGAAAAGAAAAGTGATGACTAAGTCCTTTTAGTCAAAGGGAGAAATCTTGGTTGAGTTATTTCAGCGATTCAAGTCATTTCGACCGAAGGGAGAAATCTTACCTAATACAACCTTCAGATCCTTTGTCGGAAAGATTTCTCGCAATCTCATTCTTGCCCAGTACAATAATTCGCAAACTCGAAAGGACTGGGCTTCGTAGTGAAATAAAAAACCCCGCTTTGGACGGGGCTTGCATTAGGCTGCTTTCGATAGCTTGTCTTCTTTTATTTTATTCGTTCGGACTTCCTTGGAGGAGAGGTCAAACCACTTTACTTCAACCAAATTTGTTTTAAGATATTTCAATACCTCCATCACTTTACCATCCACCTTGTTGCGAACTCGTTCGCCCTTTCTAAATAGTCTTCTCATAAGTCAACATTTAAAATTAAATTCTAAGTCCATAAAAATATTCTCTGGGTGAGCCCTCATACATCCCTGAAAAGGTAATACTGTCACCGGGCTTTTTATTCTTTACTAATTCATTTACTTCTTTGGCTGATTTAACGGGTTGGTCGTTGATGTGTGTAATAATAAAGCCTTCCTCCATATCGGTGTAGCGGGCTAATTTACCATTTCCAACTGATTTAACTCTAACCCCATTTGGGAGGTCAAGTTTATTCAGGGTTTTTGGATCTACATCCTCCAATTGAACGCCCAGGGCTGCCACAACATCTTTTTCTTCACGCTTAACAGTGCCAATAGTACCAGCTTTGTTCTTTAGTGTTACGCTATAGTTAAGCTCTTTGCCTTTACGATTTACAACTACATCAATCTTATCTCCTGGTCTTTTACGTCCGATATATTCTATCAACTCGGTGCTGGATTTTATTGCCGTTCCATCCAATTTTACCACAACATCTCCTTCTTTTATACCGGCTTCTTTTGCTGCGCTCTTCTCAGGAAATTCGGCCACATATGCGCCCTCTTTCACAGAAAGATTAAATTCTTTTGCAACATCTCCATTCACATTTTGTACTTGTATACCCAGCCATCCACGCTGAACGGTTCCGAAAGCAAGCAAATCCTCCACTACCTTACTTACAATATTGGAAGGCACTGCAAATCCGTAACCGGAGTACGATCCTGTTGGACTCGCAATAGCCGTGTTGATACCAAGTAAACCTCCTTGTAAATCTACCAGAGCGCCACCGCTGTTTCCAGGATTGATAGCGGCATCAGTTTGAATGAAAGATTCAATTGCCGTTCTGTTATCTCTGCTATTATTTGCTGAGTTAATTATTCCAATATTTCGTCCCTTTGCGCTAATGATTCCAGCCGTTACAGTCGAGTTTAAATTAAATGGGTTTCCTACCGCTAATACCCACTCGCCAACTTTTGAGTCATCGGAGTTTACAAATGATAAATAAGGAAGATCCTTCTCACTAATTTTGATTACGGCTAAGTCGGTATCAGGATCTGTACCTATGACTTCCGCTTTTAATTCGCGATTGTCATATAAGGTTACGTCAACAACATCGGCTCCTTCCACAACATGATTATTGGTTACAATATATCCGTCTTTGTTGATTAGCACTCCCGAGCCCGTGCTTTGGCTTGGCCCTTGTTGGCCTGGTTCAAATTGAAAAAACTGTCTGAACTGTTCTGGTATTTCTTGTTGGCTCCTTCTGGAACTAGCGGCTTGAGTTGACCGTATGTGAACAACTGCTTTAGTTACCTTCTCTGCAGTCCCTGTAAAATCCATTGGTACCATTTCACCTTTTGCATTGGTGGTATATGCCACCTGTGAAATGGGTGCCCCTGAAATGTGTTCAATTTTTACTCCTTCATTTTTCTCCCCCATCCATTGGGTGGCTCCTATCGTAATCACACTTCCCAACACAGCAGCCAACATTAGTGATCCAAAGTTTTTCATAGTCATTTAATGGTTTTTAGTTAAACATTTTAAGCAGAAAAAATGATGCTTCTGTTGGTAAAAAAGTTTAATGTTTTTTGATTTTTTGTTGTCGCTTCTTTCAACGCCTTCGGATGCCACACAGGCACCGCTTCTCTACATACGAAATAGTCCGGCTTTAGGTTCATGTGCTGAGGTAAAAGCTCTATTTTTTAACCAATTCGCCATTTTTGTATTCATATGTAATGGTCACATTTCCATTCTGGTCATACCATTTGGAAATACCCTCTCGCAGCCCATTCTGATAGGCGCCTTCCTCCATTATTTTTCCTCCATCATAATAGACTTTTACTAGCCCTTCCAGTTTGCCCATTTTATACATACGCTCTTCTTTCACAGTTGAGTAGTTAAACTCCTTGTATTCGCCATGACGTATATTGTTATGATAGAAAAATCGCTTTGTCATCTGCCCTGTTTGATTTAGCTCCAGATAAAGTCCTTCTCGTATACCGTTAACGTAAGAAGTAGCACTTTTCAACAATCCATTTGGATGAAATTCTGACCAGATGCCTTCGCGTTTTCCGTTGAGATAATTGCCTTGTTGCGAAATGGCCGGTCCATTATTTACAATGGCACGCACAAGCCCTGGCTTATCCTCAAATGTTTCCTGGTTGGCACCAACCGGAATTGGGTCAGTAGCAACAGAATCTACAGCAAATTGAGTTAGTGATTCAACTGGTGGCGGATCATTAGTTTCCTGATTAGGTTTTTCTTGCGTACACGAAGCAAGCAGAATCAAGATTAAAATTGCCCATCCATAAGATTTCATGTCTCGTAAAACTTTCATGCCCAAATATATCGAAGCTTACCTGTTTTTGTCAAGACCCATTATCGCAAAAATTATTGCTATGTTTAAGCGTGGATATAAAAGGGGTTATTTTTTTAAAGGCAGGCCGCGAATTTGCCGTTCAGCGTTTTCATCCCTGGATATTTTCTGGAGCTATTCAAACAATTGAAGGTGAGCTTAAGGATGGCGATTGGGTAGAAGTAAAAGGCAATAAAAACAAAACGCTTGCCTATGGCCATTATCAAAAAGGAAGCATTACTATTCGGGTACTTTCGTTTGATACCGAAAAACCAAGCTCAGACTTTTGGGTAAACAAAATCAAAGCTGCCTATACCTTGCGCGCCAGTTCACACCTGCCCAACGAATACACCAATTGCTACCGCCTCATTAATGCCGAGGGTGATGGCCTTCCCGGATTGGTCATAGACATTTATAATGGTGTTGCTGTGGTGCAGGCACACTCCGCTGGCATGCAAGCCGACCGCGAAGAAATTTCCAGCGCATTAAAAAATGTTTTTGAAGAACGTATTCATGCCATCTATTATAAAAATGCCGCTAAGGAAGGAAGCAAAGATGGCGAATACCTTTTCGGGATGGGTGTGGTGCCACATGTTGTAAATGAACATGGCAATAAATTTTATGTGGATTGGGAACTTGGCCAAAAAACTGGTTTCTTTTTGGACCAACGTGAGAATAGAAATTTATTAGGAGAGTTTTCTAAAGGCAAAAAAGTATTGAATACGTTTTGCTACACAGGAGGGTTTTCAGTTTATGCGTTGCAAGCCGGAGCAGAAGTCGTTCATTCTGTAGATGCTTCTGAAAAGGCCGTTGTGCTTACCCGAAAGAATATCGAGTTGAATGGGTTTGATCCCATCAAACATGAATGCTACACGCTGGACACCTTTGAGTTTCTAAAAGATAAAAAAGATGTTTACGATATAATCATTCTTGATCCTCCCGCTTTTGCGAAACACAAAGAAGCAAAACACCAGGCTATGAAGGGCTACCAACGACTGAATGCCGAAGCGATGCGCACTATAAAATCAGGAGGAATAATTTTTACGTTTTCGTGTTCGCAGGTTGTAGATAGGCAATTGTTTTACGATACCGTTGTTTCAGCTGCCATTCAAGCGGGTCGACAAATTAAGGTGTTACATCATTTATCGCAACCAGCCGATCACCCTGTTTCTATCTTTCACTCCGAAGGAGAGTATTTGAAGGGGCTGGTGCTTTATGTTGAATGAATTTTGAGGGAAGTGTGCCTGGCAATCTTGTCAAAATCTTTGTCATTATGAACTAACTCAATCTTAAAGTGAATGGCATAGAAGGCGATGAGACAATCATTGGGCTTTTGAATAGTGATGCCCTTTTTTCGTAATGCCCGATAAATTTGAGCACCTTCTTCCGCGACATAATATGGATCAAGCTGAAGGAAGTTCATTAGAAATAAAGTATTTCTCGTCTTTTGATAGTTTGAAGCGTCTTTAATCCCCTGAAGCACTTCTTGTAGAATAGGCGGGCAGATATGCTGTGTGCTTGCATTCGCCAGAAAATCATCTAAAAGATCAGTTTCGGAATTTGACTTACCCGTTAGATAATTGATCCAAACAGAAGAATCGAAAATCATAACCTTCCCTCTCTCATTTTCATTAAATCTCCCTCCCAAGAGATTTTTCCTCTCAATTTTCTAAATTCTTGAAGCTTAAGCCAACGAGCATAATTTTCCAATGCCTTATCCATCGCCTCACGTTTAGTTTTGATTTCACCAAAGCGCATAATGTCTTTGATCATATCATCGCGAAGCTCAATTTTAGTGAATGTTGCTTTCATACTCACAAATTTATAAAAAATATAACCATCTATTTCAAGGTAGCTGGTACCACTTCGGGATGTTTCACATATCGTTCAAAAAACTCAATCACTCTTAACATGTGATCCATCATCCTTCCCGGATTACCACTGCGAGTGAGTTCATGTCCTTCTTTTGGGTAGCGGATGTATTCCACCGGCTTATTCAAAATCTTTAAACTCTTATATAACATCTCCGATTGAATGACTCCTGTCCGCAAATCCTGATCGCCATGAATAATTAATAACGGTGTATTGATTTTATCTACATACATGTAGGGTGAATTAAAATCAAGAATTGCCTTGGTCTCCTTGTTCCATGGATATCCGCCAAAATGATCGGGCACTAAGCGCCACGCATTTCCTTCGCCCATAAAAGTGGTAAGATCATATACTCCACGTTGTGCATTGGCCGCTTTAAAACGATTATCATGAGCTACAATCCAAGCCACCATATAGCCAGCGTAGCTTCCTCCCTCTACAAACAGTTGGTCTTTATCAATCCATGTATTGTTTTTAATGGCATCATCCAATGACGCTAGAATATCGGCAGCCGGGCTTGTGCCCCAGTCTTTAAAATTTCCCTTTTTAAATTTATCACCATAGCCTCCACTACCACGGGGGTTGCAATAGACCACACCATAACCCCAACTATTTTCAAGTTGGTATTCATGCCACATCGAAAAGTTCCCGGGTCCCCACATAGCTGATGGTCCGCCATGAATGTTAAGTATTGTTGGATACTTAGTTCCATCTTTTTTAGCAACAGGTTCCATCACCCAGTATTGTACTTTAGAGCCATCTGGTCGATCAAGCCAATACTCTTTCGGAAAGATCAATTGCTTATCTTTTATCCACCCGTCATTTAGATTAGTTAATTGACGATTTGACTTGTCCTTTAGTCCCATTAAGTAAACTTCCCATGGATTTTTTGTCTCCGTCAATCCGTACACAATTTTATCTCCAACCACATCAAAATCATTTACACCATTATCAATGCCTGTGATTTTTGTAATGGTACCACCTTTGGCAGGAATGCTATAGATCGGAATATCTCCATCCACTTGCGCTGCAAAATAAATCGTCTTGCTGTCCGATGACCACACAGCACCATTTACATCACGATCAAGTAAAGTAGAAATGATTTGTGGTTTACTTCCATTCGATGAAACAACGGCTAATTGATTTTGACCTGCGTGTCTATTTTCAGTTGATTCAACATAAAAAAGTAGTTGCGTTCCATCTGGCGAATAAGATGGGTTTGAAACACTATATCCTGGCCATGTTAAAAATTCTTTTGTCGTTTTTATTTCGGCATCGATGATCCATAAATCATTATCCTGCTGACGATCTGGATGAACTTTATATGGGCGCGAATGACAGATGATCATTTTTCCATCGGGCGACCACTCGGCACTTTGAAAATCCTGAAAGCCGGTGGTGAGTTGAATTGCTTTGTCATCCAACCCAATCGTTTTCAAAAACAAATTAGCAAACTCTTCATCTGGTTGAAGATTGAGTTCGCCTTGTAAATCCTGGCGATTCAATACCCGCGGATTGCTATCACTTGTATTCTTCGCTAACCAGGATCGCACTTCTTCCAATGTGCCATCCGGTGTAGTGGTGATCTTTTTCTTCTCATCTGCCTTCATAGCTTTGAAGTTGGGCTCATCTCCTTGCTGGCGGCCCGGACGCTCATACGTCCATGGAGTCTTGCTATCAATACCATAAAAAGGAATGGTGGACGTATACAAAATCTTGTTCCCATCAGGAGACCAACGTGGGCGGCCAGCACCGTACTCTGACTTTGTTATCGCGTGCGCTTCGCCTCCACTTAAAGGCAATAGCCACACTTGCGATTTCTCTCCATCGGTTCGAACAAAGGCAAGTTGTTTTCCATCCGGTGACCATTGAGGTTGGCCATCATTCTTATCACCAAAAGTTAGCTGAGTAGGTTCTGTTTTTCCAACTAGGTCTAGCAGATAAAGATGACGGGTGTAGTAATATTCATTGTCATTCTTAACGGCCTTACGATTGACAACCACAACGGCTTTACTCCCATCAGGAGAAATTTGAATTTGATTGGCTGTCGCGATCTTCATCAGGTCGGATGCAACGATTGGCTTTTTTGTTTGGGCGAAAAGTAATGCTGGTACAAAGACCAATACCAGAAGCAGATTTTTCTTATTCATATTTTTATTTTTTTTGAATCGTTTTTTACAAACATTCTCTTGGTTATTTCTTTGTGCCTTAGAGCCTTTGTGGTTTAATCTGGTGTCATGTAATTGAACCACACGAAGGCGCAAAGATTCACAAAGTATAAATCAGAATTTAATTCGTATTCTTATTTACTTACTCACAGGCAATTCAACCGTTTCTCCCCAAACGTACTTATTAAACCATTGCCAATTATGCCAGGTGGCGGCCAGCCTTTCTTTTGGTTTGGTGATGCCATGGCCAAAACCTTTATAAATCATCAACTCACTTGGAACATTCTTATCGCGCAAGCCTTGTAACAATTCGTAGGCATTGGCAATAGGCACGCGCCTGTCAAACTCTCCATGTTGAATAAGCGTTGGTGTTTTTGCTTTGTTGATATTTGTCATGGGCGAAGTCTTCTTATAAATTTCTTCATCACTCCATGGTGTGGCTTTCAAGTATTGTCGGGTGAACGGATGAATGTCGGTGTTCACATAATACGTCATCCAATTGGAAATGCCTGCGCCTACGCTGATGGCTTTGAATACATCCGAGTTGGTGGTGAGATAAGCGGAAATATATCCACCCTGGCTCCAGCCCATACAACCCATTTTTGTTTTATCAATCAATTCTTTTGAGTCGAGATAATCAACTCCTGAAAGCACATCCCACGCATCGCCTACGCCCAGGTTTTTCACATTCAATGAACGGAAGGCTTCACCATAACCCGCAGAACCACGATAGTTGGGACGCAAAACCAAACAACCTTTATCAAGCCATTGTAATACTGGATACACATAACCCGGCACTGGCGTAGGTGTATCAATTCCTGTCGGGCCGCCATGAATCACTACCATCAATGGATATTTTTTGGAAGGATCATAATTTTTTGGTTTATGCAATACTCCCTCAATCATTGCCCCGTCTTTGCTCTTCCAACTTACCACTTCGCTTTGCGCCACTTTCCAATTGGAAGTCTGACCAGTCATGTTAGTTATCTTTTCTGGCTTCGGTGACGTTGTGGCTGTTACAAAAACTTCTGTCAGTTGATCACCATTGCGACCGGTGAAAGCAAGTCGATCTCCGCTTTTAGAAAATGATAATCCGAAAATTTGTTCTGGCGTATTTAAGAAAACTGAATGACTGCCTGTCTTTGCATCGATGCGATAGATGGGTCGTTTTGTTTTATTCCATATAGCGCCATAGATGCCGGTTGCTCTCCAAACAAAACCACCGAGATCTTCATCGAGGTCTTTCGCTAGTTGTCGTGTTGCCTTTGTTGCAAGTGTAATAGCAAACAGTTTAGAGTTCTTATAAAAATTGGATGTAGTGTCACTTTCATTGCTGGTGAATAAAATTTCTTTTGAGTCGGGCGACCAATCTTCGAGTCCATCTGAACTTGGGTTGGATACTAAGCTTGTGATTTTTTTATCAGTCAAATCCACGACAGAAACATCTGACTTAATGAAAGAGTTGATCAACGGATCGGGTTGATGCGTGAATGCAACTTTGGTCCCATCAGGAGAAGTAATGAATGATGTAACCGTAAACTTGCCCTCGGTGAGACGTTCCGCTTTTGGCAAATCAATACAGCCCGCTTTTACTTTTAAACTATCTGCCGTTTCATAACATGGTCGCTCGGATGGATCAAGCATTTCAGGTTTGAAATCAACTTGCCACAAATGAGAGAGCGTGAAGTCTTTGTCATCTGTTTCATACGCTCCATATCTTTTCTCACGGTCTTTTTTTGTTTTGTCTTCCTTTTCGCTTTTTTGAAAAATAAATTTGGTTCCAGACGGATGCCACTCAAAAGAAGAAATACCTTCTTCCTCTTTGGTAATAGCTCGAGCCTCGCCTCCTTCCAATCGCATCACATGAATCTGGGCTTTGTTGCCACGGTCAGCCAAAAAAGCAATCCAGCCTCCGTCTGGTGAAAATTCAGAACCGCTGCTACTGTTTTTTGAAGAATTGGTTAACTGAAAAGGTTTTGCTCCATTTTTAGAAAGCCATATTTCATTGTCATATCGGTTTTCATTCCAATCTGTTGTTTGCACTGTGTACGCAACATGCTTACCATCTCCGGAAAGCTTTATTCCACCTATGCTTCGCAGCGAAATAACATCTTCGAAAGAAGGAAGGGTTTGAGCAACTGCGATGAATGGAACAGCAAGTAGAATCGAAAGTAAAAAGCGTTTCATAAAGAGAGGATTTGCTGTTATAAAAGAAGGGAAAGTCCTTAAAACTAATGGGTGGTTTTATACAGATGGTGTTTATTCAGCAAGTATCTTGACAATTGTTATCACAATGAATACCTTTGAAATGCAAAACGGGAAGAACACAAATGAATGTGCCTCCCCGTATTTGGCCCACACCTGCGAAGTGTAGGGCTTTCCGTTGGCGTGTAATCTTGCATGACTGACACTTATCCAACATATTTAAAGAACTTAACCAGCCTTACTATTTTGTAGGGCTGGTTCTTTTATAGCCCATTTAAATCCACGTCTTCCTGGATTTTCATGTTTCGTAACTTCATTATCATTAGTCAATTGAAACAAGCATGATGAAATCGACTTGATTGCCTTGTTTCTATTTGCTTTATCCGATTGATATTTTTTATCCAAGTCTACGCCAATAAGAATTTGCTCAGTTGTATACTGTGATGGGTTATCAAATAAGAAATTAAAGACTCGAGACTTCCAATAAGGTACACTAAAGTCTAACTCTGTTGAATGTGTTGGAATCACTAAACTCAATTGATTTTTTGGCATTTCAATTGACTCAATAGTATGTAACTCATAAGCCTGTAATAAATCTTCTGTTCTTTTAATCTCGTTACGGATCTCCTTCAACTTGTTCCTAAGGAACTCAATCTTACGCTTTAGAAACTCATCCGAACTGAGCTCTAATAGATTCCCAGAAATTTTAATGTCTTCCATGACGGTAAAATTGCTGAAAACAGGTTATAAAAACAAAAAAATAAATTAATTAGACGTAATTTTTAGTTTGTCTAATCATGGTTTTTGATGGTTAAATGTCACATTTTATCAACAAAGTTATTCACATCATAAAATTTAGCGGACATCTAGACGAAATAATTCAGGATATAAGAGAGGCAGACAGATTAAAATCCTAAGCCACGTTAAAAAAAGCGGGTAAACGTTTTGGCAGCTAGGAATGGGGTTGTAAAACGTGACAAAAACAGTATCCGCGTTGCCAGGCTGAGTATCTCATCCTTGCTTCAACGAGCATTAGTTCACAAAGCTATTTTGTAGGCACAGGTGGCGGTCCGTCCGGTATGTATGCCTTATACTCATGACCCGCTTTGCGCTGATCAAATTCTGCGCGAACATCTTTTCGCAACTGCTCATTTTCAAAAAGATCAACCATTGTCATTGCTAAAGATTTTGCAGCCAGCAACATTCCTTTATGCCCGATAGACATTCCTCCACATGCCACTACCGACCAACCATGCCACGCTGTATTGGCCGGTGCTGTTGTGGCTACCAATGTAATTTCAGGAACAATCCAGCTGATATCTCCTACATCAGTTGATCCTCCGTTGGGGTGTTCTTTTGTTTCTTTCAAGGGATGAATCTCACCATCTAATCCTGTTTGCTCGCCCCCTTGCACCTCCTGAATTTTTTTTGCGAAGGCAATTTCTTCTGGTGTGTAGGTGATCGGCCCTAGTATTTCCAGATTCTTTTGCAAGGCCGCTGCTCCGGTTCTGTTTACGAGCAATTCATAATCACCTGTCTGCACAGTTACCTTTGACTCCACTCCGGCAATGATGCCTGCGCCTTTGGCAATATCTTTTACTCGTGCGAATACCTCCTCTACTCCATCACGTTTGCTATCGCGCACCCACATCCACACTTTGGCATATTCGGGAACAACATTCGGCACATCGCCACCTGCCATAATCGCATAGTGCATACGCACACTTGGGCGCACGTGTTCACGTAACATGTTTACGCCATCGGTAAACGCTTCAAGTCCATCCACTGCACTTCTTCCATTCCAGGGATCAGCAGCCGCATGAGCCGCTTTGCCTTTGAACTCTACAATAAAATCAACCATGGCTTGAGAGCTTTGTGTGCTCGCTGCAATCTCCGTATCAGGATGCCAGTCGAGGCACACATCTAAATCAGCAAACAATCCATCGCGCGCCATATAAATTTTTCCACCTACCGATTCTTCAGCCGGTGTTCCATAAAAGCGAACCGTACCTTTTAGTTTTCCTTGTTGAATTAATTCTTTGATGGCTACAGCAGCACCTAAACTCCCCGCACCAAAAAGATTATGACCGCAACCTTGTCCGGCTGCACCAGTAACCAATGCTTCTTTAGTCGGTTGTGCTTTTTGTGAAATACCCGGCAAAGCATCGTATTCACCCATGATTCCGATAATTGGTTTGCCTGAACCAAACTCGGCTGTAAATGCAGTTGGCATTCCGGCTACTCCGCGTTTTACAACAAAGCCTTGTGCCTCCGCATAATCGGCTAACTCTTTTGCTGATTTGTATTCCTTTAAGGCTGTTTCGGCATATGCCCAAATCTTATCGCTAACAGAGATAAGTTCTTGCTGATACTTATCCACAGACCTGACAATGGCTTCTTTATTCGAATTTGGTTTTGCCTTTTGGGCCAGGGCTGTTGCTCCGCAGAACATTAAGAAGAGAAGAGTAATTTTTTTCATGCATCAAATTTTTTAAAAAGGTAATTTTTTTGAGACTCGAATTCAAGGTTTTTATTAGGTGGCTTAAAATTTCCGATCGTTCTGCTGTGGACGCTGTGGATTTTCTGTAAAAGGATGGTTAATCTGGCTTCACAACAATTAAAATTGTAGGCTTTTACAACCGAAAGCAGACGAAATGGGTCTAATACAAAATGAATTTGTGATGAAAGGCATTGGACTAATTTCTATTCTGACTGTGCTTGGTGCAAGTTGCGAGAAAAAAGAAAGTGGGATGGAACCTACTTTCACAGGAAGCCACTGTCGAAGATCTTCGGTCGCTGGATGGTTGTGATTTTGTCTTTCAACTCGCTGACGGAACAAACTTAATTCCTGAACGCAGAACTTATATTCAGGCGCCCAGTAAAGAAGACGACCCTCTCTATCATTTTGAAATGAAGGATGGCGAAAAAGTGAAGATCAACTATCGCGACTCTGAATTGCTTGGAGCCTGCATGGCTGGTGATATTGTATTTATCACGTGTATAACATTACTTGAACCAAACGAAGAATGAAAGCATCTACTCAAATCCTATTTGTTATTTGCGCAAGCATTTTTGCCTGCCACGAAGAGCCGATTACAAAAAATTGCGGAACACCAGCGATTGTCAGAGATCTTACCGGCTTAGATGGATGCGGCTTCGTTTTTGAATTAGCCGATGGGTCGAGATTAGAACCTCAGATGTTTGGATATTGCGGAACTCCTCCTCTTCCAAAAGAAGTAACTGAAAATCCACTTTATAATTTCCAATCGACAGATGGAAAACAAGTGAAAATCGGGTATGAAGAAGTGACCAATGCGGTTAGCATTTGTCTGGTGGGAAAGATTGTCAAAATTACCTGCCTTGAAGAAATTGACTTAGAGTTAGGAGAAGATTGAACGTTGCTAACTTAAACCTCTCTCAACATTGGCCTCGTAAGGCAAGTTGGTCCACCGCCACCCTTCACACTGATTTCTGTTCCTTCGTATTCGTATACTTTGCATCCGGCTTGTTCCAAAGCAGCTTTTGTCTTGGGGTTGCCAGCTACTATAATACACGTTCTTGGAGCAATGGCCAAAACATTACAACCCATGCTATCAAATTCTTCGTCCGGCACTTCCACTAATTCGTAACCACGATCTAATAATTCCTTTCTAAACACTATTGGCATTAATGAAGAATACACAACAGCCAGATCTTTGTCAACAGGACTTAAGATAGACATGAGGTGAAAAACATCGGATGGACCTTTATAGTGTGGTAGCGGAACCGTGATAACATTAATTCCAAATGGATTCAATAATGACCTCAATTGCTGAATACCTTTCTCGTTGGTCCGATAAGTATGTCCTACTGCCAAAGTCTTTTCATCAAGCCAGGCAACATCGCCACCCTCTACCGTTCC
>JAYVBN010000494.1:0-4048 GCA_043750455.1 Bacteroidia bacterium
TTTCAAGATTCTCATAATAGAACTCAAGTTCTTTTACTTCATTTTTAAGGATAAGTTCTTTTGGTGACTCAAAGTAATTGCTGTAGACTAAGAGTAAGCCAACTGCCATAGCCAGCGTTAATGAGATTATCCCCAACGTATTCAGAACGATATCGCTCTTGGTGGTACGAACGCGTTCATACTTACAAGTCTCTGTATCGTAATAGTATTTTATTTTTGCCATGGTACTATAGTTGAGTGAAAGCGAAAGTGTAAACCTTAGCTAGTTCAAAAATTTTATTTTATCGCACTATACTGGTCTAAAAATCTTTATTACTTCTTCGTTGCACTCGATATATGGACCCTCCAGAAGATCAATACAGTATGGAATGGCCGGAAAAACCGCATCCAGGCATTGCCGGATAGCTTTCGGTTTGCCGGGCAAATTTACAATTAAAGTTTGATTTCTTATCCCAGCGGTCTGTCGCGAAAGTATAGCGGTGGGCACGTAGGCAAGGCTTGTGGCTCTCATGAGTTCTCCGAAACCGTGCAATATCTTATTGCAAACGGATTCGGTAGCCTCTGGGGTAACGTCACGTTTGGCTGGGCCTGTACCGCCTGATGTAATAATAAGGCAGCATTTCTTAACATCAGCCATTTCAATCAGTGCCTTCTCGATTAGATTTTGTTCATCCGCGATAACGGCATATTCCTTTTCCCAATTCCCTTTTATGTATTCGTTCAATGTGGCAACAATTGCCTTGCCGGGAATATCTTCATAGATCCCCTGGCTTGCCCTATCACTTACGTTGATTATTCCTATTCTTATCATTTTTTAATAGCTGAAAGCTGAAAGTAAAAAGCACAAAGTAAAAGCTTTCGACTTTAAGCTTTCAACTTTATGCTTTCTGCTCTTCCTTTTTTAAAAACCTGTCTTCCTTTATTGATACCTTTTCTGATTTCTTTTTGTGCTTCCGTGGGTAAGGCAATAATTTTCTTACACTCTTCTGAACAGCAATTATTATATTTTTCTGAACACTCTTTGCATTGAATAAAGAGGAGATGGCATCCATCATTTTTGCAATTGGTGTGATCGTCACAAGGCTTGCCACATTGGTGGCATACAGCTATGATGTCGTCTGAAATACGTTCACCTAAGCGTTCATCAAAAACAAAGTTTTTACCGATGAATTTATTTTCCAGGTCTTGCGCTTTTACCTGCCGTGCATACTCAATAATTCCACCATCGAGTTGAAAGACATTTTTAAATCCCTGATGTTTCATCCAGGCACTTGCTTTTTCGCAACGGATACCACCTGTACAATACATCAACAGATTCTTATCTTTTTGATCATTCATCAGATCTTCTGCTACTTGCAGTTCCTGGCGAAATGTATCTACATCCGGGCAAATTGCATTTTTGAACCGCCCGACTTCGCTTTCATAATGATTGCGCATATCCACAATCACGGTGTTCGGGTCATTCGCAAGAGCATTGAATTCCTTTGCGTTCACATGAACACCAGAATTAGTTACGTCAAATGAACTATCATCCAGTCCATCGGCAACAATCTTTTTGCGCACTAGTATTTTTAGTTTAAAAAAAGATTTGCCATCATCTTGAATGGCAATATTCAAACGAACATGATTAAGAAAGGAGATGCTATAAAGATAATTTTGAAAGCTATCAATGTTTTCTTCTTTTACGCTGATCTGTGCGTTGATCCCCTCAAGGGCAACATAAATTCTTCCCAACACATTAAGCGAATCTAAACCCAAATAAAGTTCATCCCTGAAATCCTGTGGATTGAGAATATGGTGGTATTTATAGAATGAAATAGTAACTCTTTTCTCGGGTAAGGATCGCATTTTCTCCTTGAGAACTCGTCCTTCAATTCGGTTATACAATGCCATGCTCGTGGATCAAATAAGCAGCTGGACTGCCTGCAGGAGGTTTAATCACGCTTTTGACTAACTATTGGGGTTAAAGATAAGGAAATGATTCGAGAAGAGACTCTCTAAGGAGTCTCAGGTTTCAGTTCTCCCCGCAGGAGTTTATTGTAATCCTCACAAATTAAGAAACCTTGCTTATGACAATAGATGCAGGTCTTATAGGACTCGCCCAAATACGTTTTCTTAATTACAACTGTTGTTCCATTACAAACTGGGCAGGTTACTTTCCCAGTTGGACCACAGTCGATATCGTAATCCCTTGACAGCACTTCCTGAGTTTGCAAAGTTTGCGATTGTTTTTCCTTCAGCCGCTCAACCTCAGCTCGTCTTAGCCATTGCACAGATTCTTGTGAATGCTGGCCAGTTGTTCCTTTTAGTTGAATATATTTATTAAGCCAATCAATGCTTTGCTTGTATTTACCTAGGTGAAAAGAGTTCTCACCAAAATAATACGCCAAATCAGAAGGCACGCTCTTAATGTTCTTTAGGACATACGTAAGTTTCTCATCAGCGGCCAGATATTCTTCTTTTTCCATCAGCATAATAGCGGTGTCCAATTGCTGTCTAATGGCTCGTTGCTTCTGAGCATTGCGATCCAATTCCATTTCCTGTATTTTTTCACGTTCCTCTTGTTGACTGAATCCAACGAAAGGCAACACTATACATATAAAGAAAACAAGGCACTTCATTACTATACTTTTAATCTTGTAATCAAATCAATTCTTTTTTAGACATTCCGAGCCATTCGAGTGTTGAGTTTGCAAAAATATCTTCTTTCACCTTTTTGCTAATGTCCATATCATCAATAAATTTTCCAATCGTCATGTCACCTAATGGAAACGGGTAATCAGAACCGAGTGTAATCCGTTTTGATCCCTGCAATTTTATCACATACTCTAATACCAGTGGATCATGTGTTATACTATCTACCCAAAACTTTCCTAAGTAATTTCTAGGATTAACATTATTATCAATAGCCACTAAATCCGGCCGACATTCAAAACCGTGTTCAATTCTTCCCAGCGTAAATAAGAATGATCCGCCAGCATGTGCAAAGTTGACTCTAAGTTTTGGAAACCTTTCAAAAATCCCGCCAAAAATCATAGAACAAACCGCCCGTGTGGTTTCGGCAGGCATGCCTACCAGCCAGGGGAGCCAATAGCGCTGCATTTTTTTTTCTCCCATCATGTTCCAGGGGTGAACCAAAATGGCGAGGTCTAGCTTCTCGCAAGCCTCGAAGATGGGAGTGAAGCGTTCTTCGTTTAAATTATCTTCGTTTATGTTAGAT
This sequence comes from Bacteroidia bacterium, assembly GCA_043750455.1. Taxonomy (GTDB): domain Bacteria; phylum Bacteroidota; class Bacteroidia; order Cytophagales; family Cyclobacteriaceae; genus ELB16-189. Next base: position 3,221 of record JAYVBN010000494.1, read on the forward strand.
CCTATTTGTACTCCTTTCAATCCAATCTTTTTGCAACGTGCCAATTCTTTTACAGCTAACTCTGTGTCTTGCATAGGAACGGTGCCCAGGCCGATATATTGTTTCGGGTATTTATCTACAACACCAGCAATATGATCATTTAGAAATTGCGAAAGAGAAAGGCAATCCATAGGCTTGGCCCAGTATGAAAACATAACCGGTATGGTGCACACCACTTGTACTTGTGTTTTAAATTGAGCGTATTCCTTTATTCTAAGTTCTGGGTTCCAGCAATTTTCTTTGATCTCGCGAAAGAACTGGTTGCCACGCATCATTTTCGCAAAGCCTTTCTTGTGGTGTTGCAGGTAAATAAAATCGCCATAGCCAAACTTCTCGCTCCAGTTGGGCATTTTCTTTGGAAGAATGTGCGTATGGCTATCTATCTTAAGCACGGATTGGAAATAAAATCCCGAAATATCGAAGTTTTTTTTGTGGGTTCAATATTTCATTTGAAATTGAAGGATTAGGTTTGCATGCCGTCTTTTGTCAGAAAACTTCTACCTTCATAATTATTGCAATCTTTAAATTCAAATAGACCCATGAATAATCGCAGACAATTTATTAAGCAATCAACACTAGCAAGTGCCGGTATTTTTATAGCGCCACACGTTTTTAGTTTCCAAGGGTCGCCTGCCGAAAAGGTGGTGATAGGTGTAATGGGCACAAACAGTCGTGGATTGTATTTGGCTAAGATGCTTGCCAAATTGCCGGATGTAGAAGTGGGATACATCTGTGATCCGGATGAAAATGTATTGGCTAAGACGATAACAGAAATTGAAAAGCAATCTG
>JAYVBN010000495.1:0-2652 GCA_043750455.1 Bacteroidia bacterium
AACATGCATGGAAATATTTGACCCAAGAGTGTACCAGGCGTGCTTCCCATCATGAAAAGGTTCGGCAATGGTGTCCAACCCAATAATATTTTCATAAAAGGTCTTGGTAGTTTTGAGATCACTTACAAAAATCGCCACATGATTTATCCGCACTGACGGCTTACCAGATTGGGCATACGCCTGATAAGATACTGTAAGAAGAAGAGCGAGACAGAATGCCAGAGCAGATTTCATAGTTTCATTGGTTTCTTTTTTGGAAATGTAAAGCTAATTTAACTTTCCCCGATCATTAGTTATTAAATAGGCAGGAACTATTTTTCCTCTATTAGGCGATCAGCAAATTTGAACCATCCATAAAATAATCGCATTACATAAACGAAATCGTTTGCAGAACAAAATTTTTAAACAGATATTTCCTCTACCAAACCCAAACCACACGAATCATGAACGATCAAACCCAAAAAAGACTTTTTTATGGTAGTTGCTTTGCCTTAATCACAACTGCCTTTTCCTTCAGTATACGAGCTGGCGTTTTACCTCAGCTGGCAGAAACTTTTGATCTAACTGCCCAACAGCTTGGGTTTATTAACTCCATGTTCTTTTTCGGATTTCCAATTTCGATGGTCCTGGGGGGCATATTCTATAGTACAATAGGACCGAAGAAAATTATGATTTTTGCCTTTATAGCTCACACTATTGGTATTGTCATGACTATCTTCTCAGGAGGATATGTTGGTCTTCTAATTTCCACCTTATTTATTGGACTTGGTAATGGATGTACAGAAGCGGCTTGTAACCCTATGATTGCAGCCAGCTATAGTGGGAAACAGATGAATACTTTACTGAACAGATTTCACATGTGGTTTCCAGGAGGCATCGTTCTCGGAAGTTTAGTATCATTTGCTATGACAAAAATGAATTTTGGTTGGGAAGCTCAAATTTGGATTATCATGGTTCCTACATTGATATATGTCTACCTTTTCTATGGACAAGTATTTCCAGAACCAAAAAAGGAAATCGCTTCGCTTAAGGAGAACTTTAAAGCGATGTCAACTCTGCTTTTCGTCTTCATGTGTGCATGTATGACGCTAACAGCTATTTCTGAGTTCGGTCCTTCGTCATGGGCTGCTCTCGTATTGGCAAAGAGTGGCGCTGAGCCAATGGTAATTGTAGCGCTCACCTTTGGTGTGGCGGCAGTAGGACGTTATTTCGGTGGAGAATTTGTCCACCGTTTTGACCAAACAGGGGTATTGCTTGGGTCGGCAATCACGGCAGCAATAGGCATAACTCTTCTTAGTACACAAACAGGCCCACTAGCCTATGTGGCGGCTGTCATTTTTGGGATGGGAGTTTGCTACTTCTGGCCAAACATGATTGGATTTGTAGCTGAAAAAATACCATTAAGTGGTGCGATTGGGATGTCCATTGTAGGTGCATTTGGAATGCTTTCTACCTCTATTTGGCAACCGATCATTGGCGGCTGGATTGACAGTGCTCGTGAAAAAGCAGCTTCTATGAGTTTAGAAGGTGATGCACTGGAATTAGCGGCTGGGCAAGCAACACTTCAAACGATGATCACATTCCCAGTAATATTGATTGTGCTATTCACCATTCTACTAATCTGGGTGCGTAAAATGAAGGCCACTTCTTAAGCGAATTAATTGGATCATCCTTTATTTAACTAGCCAGCTTCTCAATTATGTTGAGCCTGGCTAATTTATTTAAGGAGAAGAATCAAATATTCTGCAGAGCTTGTCCTGAGCCACTATGTCATTTAGGATTATTTGGCTTATGAAAAGCCTGAGTTTTTATTCAGGTTAAAGTTTTTTACTATTTTTGAATGCACCTTAACCCATATCAACTATGTCAAAAGGACAAGACAAAAAAAAGGAAACTAAAAAACCCGCTACAAAAACATTAAAAGAAAAGCGGGCTGAGAAGCAAATTAAAAAAGCAAACAGAAGTTAATTCCTTTAGTTGTTCCGGTCAGCCCATGGCTGGTCGGAACAATTTCTTCTACTCTTTGATGAGCATCTATCCATGGTCGCATGAGCCTTTCCCGAACATGCTTACTGCACTTCGCCCTTCGTCAAGCAAAAAGTAGAGGCCTCCTTCATTCACCGTATAAAACAAAGGTCTTACTCGCCTTTTGAGAAAAAGGTAATAATCATAAATCCACAATTTGGTTTATTAGCGATCCCGATATGCAAAAATAACACCTATAATTGCTATTCTAAAGGGCTCAATCGATTGCGGATTTTTCTTACCTTTATTTTGGATGTTTAGCACTTCTGATTTGGCGGCTCTCAATTCTCATAGTATTACAGGTCAGCATGGATCAGTAACGGATGATGTGCTGTGGAGCAATATCAAAAGTGGCAATGAACTGGCCATGTCCATGCTGTACAAAAGGTATGTACAGCGCTTGTATGATTATGGCATGCACACCTGCCGCGATCATGATCTAGTTAAGGATTGCCTGCAGGATTTATTCTATAAACTATGGAATAAGCGTGAGGTCATATCAAATGTGCAATATGTAAAACCTTACCTATTTAAGTCTTTTCGCAGGTTGTTGATCCATCAACTTATTGAAAGGGGTAAACATTCAGTTCCATTACCAGAGCAGGAAATTTTTGAATTCATGTCATC
>JAYVBN010000496.1:0-6643 GCA_043750455.1 Bacteroidia bacterium
TATTGTTCCCATTGGTTACATGTACGTTTGGAATTTTCAGTATGGAAAGCAACCTTCTGCTTTTGTAAATAACGAGCAGCGTTTATGGCAACAAATACTTTATAGGCACAATTACGCGAAGCTTTATTTCTCCCATCGATTTCGCATGGAGGAAAGATTTATTCAGAAGCATCACACCGAACCAAATGGTTCTGTTGTGTATGACGGCTATGATACCTATTTGAATCGTATTCGCTATCGCTTGCAGATTCAGATACCATTAAACAAAGAAAAGATTGAGCCGGGTGCTTGGTTTATCGCAATGTTTGATGAATTGTTTTATAGTTGGGGAAGTTCTGTGACCTATCATATGCCTGATCAAAATAGGATATATACAGCCATCGGCTATCAATTCAGCAAGAAGTTTAGTTTGCAAGGAGGGGCTTTCTACCAGATGCTAATAAAAAAGAATGGTGCTCAACAAGAAAATAATATGGGCACGCTCATCCAGTTTGGATATAACCTGGACTTTAGCAAAAGCGAAAACTAAGCTATAACTGCACTTAACTGAGGGTGATCAACAATTAATTTAAACCAAGATGTGTAGGCTTGAGGATTCTCGCTTATATCTGAACGAAGGGAATTCATGTCGTTAAACTTCCAATCTTCTACTTCCTCATGATTTATTGTTGGCGTTCCATTAAAACTGCCAATGAAGACGTGATCACATTCATGCTCTACCAATCCCTTATCCAAATTGGCTTTGTAAATAAATTTGTAAGCAAACTCAGGTTGGACTTCGATTCCCATCTCCTGTTTTAACTTCCTTCTCGCAGCAGCCTCCATATCCTCATCTGGCAAAGGGTGGCTACAACACGTGTTTGTCCATAACCCTCCGCTGTGGTATTTTGAAATGGCACGTTTTTGTAAAAGCAGTTCTCCTTTTGAATTAAATAAAAGAATAGAAAACGCCCGATGCAATAATCCCTTCCGATGAGCCTCAAGTTTCTCCATCGTTCCAACGGTGTTATCATGTTGATCGACCAGAATCACATGTTCCATCATAGCATATTGAGTTGATGCTTCAAAAAAGAGTAGGCAAGAAGCCTTGCCTTATGCCTATTGCGAATACTAATGCGTGATTTTAATACATGATCTGACGGGGTGTTTTGAATTTTTCTAAACAGCGCCAGATAATAGACATAGGCCACATAGACACCGAAACGTGCCGACCGTGGTAATTGTTTAATGCCTTTATAGCCTGCGTCAAAATCTGCTTTAATACTTTTTTCGATTTGCTCTTTGCTAGCATCATCAAAAGAAGAAATATCGATTCCTGGGAAATAAGTTCGCCCCATTCCTACGTAGTCTGCATTCAGATCCCGCAGAAAATTTATTTTTTGAAAGGCAGAGCCTAAGCTCATCGCAGAAGGTTTCAACCGGGCGTACATATCTCCATCGCCTTTACAAAAAACCCGCAGGCACATAAGACCAACCACTTCGGCAGAGCCCAAAATATAATCTTGAAGCCCTTTGTCATCATAGGATGTTTTATGAAGATCCATTTCCATACTCTTTAGAAATTGATCGATAAGCTCTCGCTCTATTTTATACCTATTGACAGTCGATTGAAAACTATTGAGTATTGGATTAAGACTTATTCCTTCTTCAATCGAACGATACGTTTCTTCCCGAAATCGGGTAAATAGGTCTGCCTTATTGTAGTCGTGGAAGGTATCTACTATTTCATCGGCAAACCTTACAAAACCATAAATGGCGTAGATGGGATCACGCAATTCTTTTTCCAGACAACGGATTCCAAGCGAAAATGAGGTGCTGTAGGCCTTGGTGGTTAGCCGGCTGCACCTGATGGAGACGTTGTCGAAAAGTTGTTTCGGATCCATTATTTGCTACTACAAGTTAAATAAAGTATTACAATCAGTTTTTAAGTCCTATGTGTCTTTTAATAATTTCATCTGCAACTACCTGCCCTGAAATCAGGGAAGGGGGTACCCCAGGTCCCGGCACAGTAAGTTGTCCCGTATAAAACAGGTTTTTAACCTTTTTGTTTACCATGGAAGGCTTAAGATTTGCCGTTTGTAAAATTGTATTGGCCAGGCCATAGGCATTCCCCTTAAAGGCGTTGTAATCGACAATAAAATCCTTGTGTGCATAGCTTCTTTTGAAAACTATGTGTTCGCGGATGGTTTGCCCAATTATTTTCTCAAATCGATCAATGACCATATTGAAATATTTTTCGCGCGTACTTTCTTCGTCCTTAAGATCCGGAGCTACCGGAATGAGAATAAAGATGTTTTCATGGCCTGTTGGTGCAACAGTAGGGTCGGTTTGGGACGGGCATGATACGTAAAACTGTGGCGATGTTGGCCATTTCGGGTCTTCATAGATTTCTTTGGAATGAACAGTGAAGTCCTGATCGAAGAATAACGTGTGGTGAAGTAAGCCTTCAATTTTCTTGTTCAATCCCAAATAAAAAATAAGGCTGGATGGAGCCATCGATCTGCTGTGCCAATACTTTTCAGAATATCTCCTATGGCTGGCTGGCAAAAGTGTTTGTTCAACATGATGGTAGTCAGCCCCTGCTACCACGTAGTCGAATGAACGAGCCTCACCATTCACGATAATGGCTTTTATAGCATTTCCATTCATTTCGAAGCCGGAGACCTTGCTGTTAAATTCAAATTTTACGCCTTGTTCTTTAGCTACTGCAGTCATGCCCTCCACAATTTTGAACATGCCGCCTTTCGGATACCAGGTTCCCAGTGCCATGTCTGCATAATTCATTAGACTGTAAAGTGCGGGTGTTTTTTCTGCCGTTGCCCCCAGAAATAAAACAGGGAACTCAAGCAACTGGATAATTCTCGGATGCTTGAAGAATTTTCTTACATACTTGGAAATGGATTGAAAAACGTGAAGCTTAAAAACTCCGGCTAGTAATTTAAGATCGATAAATTCAAAAATGGATAGACCTGGTTTGTAAACAAGTTCATTTACACCGATGTCGTATTTGTATTTACCTTCTTCCAGAAACTTTTCTAGTTTCTTCGCACTTCCAGGTTCTAATTTTTCAAAAAGTTGGTAAAGACCATCAACCCCTGCCGGAATATCAAGGAAGTCATTTGGTTTATAATAAATTCTATAGGAAGGCGAAAGCCGGTCGAGGTGATAGTAGTCCGAAGTCTTTTTTCCAAATCGAGCAAAAAATTTGTCAAACACATCAGGCATCCAATACCAGCTTGGCCCCATATCGAAAGTAAATCCCTGCTGTTCAAATTTTCGGGCTCGGCCACCTGCTGTTGAATTCTTCTCAAATAGGGTCACATCAAAGCCCTCTTGCGCTAAACACGCTGCTGCTGATAGACCTGCGAAACCAGAACCAATAACTGCGGTTTTCTTCATGTTGGAGATCGACCTGCAAGTTGGTGACAGGTCAATTATATCCTGTTAATTTTTTTTGTATTTCTTTTCGTGCATGGAAGATACGATTCTTAACAGTACCAATCGGTATGTTTAATTGATCCGCTATTTCGTGATACTTGTATCCTGTAGCGTGCATTTTAAACGGAATCAACAAGTCATCTTTCATGTCATTCACATTTCTCCACACTTCTTTAAACTCCATGCTTTCCTGTGGACGGTTGAATGTGTGGGTGTCTTCAACATTTAAGAAGTATAATTCTTTAGTTGTGTCATTGGAAGTTTTTGCTCGCTGATTTTTTCTGTAATTATTGATGAATGTGTTTCTCATGATTGTGAAAAGCCAGCCTTTCAGGTTCGTATCATCCCTGAATTTATCACGGTAGGTAAGCGCTTTAAGAATGGTGTCCTGAACGAGGTCTTGAGATTCTTCGCGGTCGCTTGTAAACCTGCGAGTTAAAGTGCGCAACATTGGGCGAAGACTGGAAACCTGAGAGTCGAATTCGAAGGTTGTCATATTCTTTATTGTTTAACTGTTTTTTGTAATTGTTAAACAATATTAGGTCTTATGACCAAATTTGAATCCAAAACCCACTAAAAAAAATTGGTTTGTTTAACTACATCCAGTGAAGTGCCTCTTTTGTTGCAATATTTTAGAGGAATGTTAAACAAAAAAAAGCCTATAGTGATTTGAGAAGCTGTGGCAACTCGGATGCTTTGTCAAATATCTTGACATTTTTAGGTATTCGGAAAGCCGTATTTCGCAGTAACCATCCCGAAGCTAAAATAGTAGAGCGCGAAAAGTCGTTGGACAGCAACTCGAGGTATGCCTCTAGTTTGTCGTGCGCGGGAGTGGTGGTCAAAGAAGTAATTATGACTTGCGGACGATGTGTTTCATAGATTTTTTTCAACTCCTCATGGGGTAATGATTGCCCAAGATAGTAGGTGCGAAAGCCGTTATAGCGCGCGATATAGTGATGGAAGAGTAACCCCAGTTCATGCGTCTCCCCTTCAGGTAAAAACAATATTGCACGATGCGAATTTTTAGGGGGTATTGGTAACGTTGCGATAGTAGAAATTAATTTCTGCCGGATAAGATTGGTGATAAAGTGCTCATGAGCTGGCGTAACACTGCCTGTTAACCAAAGCACACCAATCTTTTCTAAGAAAGGGTAAATAATTCCTGTGACCGTTTTTTCAAATCCATATTTCTTGACATCCTTGGCGAGGATGTCCTCAAAATGTTCTTCGTCCAAATCCAACATCGCCATCACAAGTTGGTCGATGGGTATTTCTACTTCATTTTTTGTTTCGCTCAGTTTTTCAACTTGGATGTTAAGTTCATCCGCTGATAAACCCACAATCTTAGATATCTTTATTCCGTGTGAATTCAACACCGACACGTTGATGATCTTTTTTAGATCATCATCTGAATAAAATCGAATATTTGTATCCGTGCGTTCCGGTTCAATAAGACTATATCGCTTTTCCCAGATCCTGATGGTATGAGCCTTTATCCCGGAAAGACGCTCTAATTCTTTGATGGAGTATTGGCCCATGTTTGAAATTTACTGTTGAAAGGATTTTCTAGACCGTTTCCAAACACCCAAATCGAAACATTGTTCTAACTTTCACGATAAAGTTTAATTTTTTTAGTGAGCAAAAAAAATAGCCGTGATATTCCTGATCCCAAATTTAAGCCAGCTTTAGATTGGTTTGGGAAAATGAACTGGGACCCATTTGAATTTCAACTGGATTCTTGGAAAAGTTATCTCAATGGTTTTCATGGTTTAGTGAATGCACCTACTGGAAGCGGAAAAACATATTCGCTTCTTGTTCCAGTCTTACTTGAGTTTATTCTGAACAAAAAGGAGTCAAAATCCACACGCCATAAGGGATTACAGGTGATTTGGATAACACCAATACGTGCGCTTTCAAAGGAGATAGAATTTTCGGCACAGCGGGCAATAGAGGGATTAGGTATTCCTTGGCGAGTTGGTGTGAGAACAGGCGATACCTCCACCAAGCAGCGACTTAAACAAAAAGAAAAGCCGCCAGAGTTTTTGATAACTACACCCGAGAGTTTACACATGCTCTTATCTCAGAAGAATTATCCGGATTTCTTCAAAGACGTAAAATGCATTGTAGTGGACGAATGGCACGAGTTGCTGGGATCGAAGCGTGGCGTTCAGATGGAACTAGCTCTTTCAAGATTAAAAGCAATTGCTTCGCAACTAAAGATATGGGGTATATCAGCCACCATTGGCAATATGGATCAGGCGCTGCATGTGTTATTGGGAAGTCATTATTATAAAGAGAAATACAAAGTCATACGAGCTAATATTGAAAAGAAAATTGAAATACTTTCGATTTTTCCGGATTCGGTGGAGCGTATGCCGTGGGCAGGTCATTTAGGAATTCATCTATTAGAAAAGGTAATTCCCATTGTGAAGCAAAGCACAAGTACACTCATCTTTACCAACACACGTTCTTTTGCAGAAATCTGGTATCAAAAAATGCTTGCTGTGGCTCCTGAGCTTTCAGGACTTATAGCTATGCATCATGGCTCGATCGGTAAAGAATTACGTGACTGGGTGGAAGATCAACTTCACAAAGGAAAATTAAAGGCCGTAGTATGTACATCCAGTCTTGATCTAGGTGTCGATTTTCGTCCGGTCGAAACTATCATTCAAGTAGGAAGTCCGAAAGGTGTTTCGCGATTTCTGCAGCGTGCGGGGAGGAGTGGACACCAGCCTGGCGCTGTGAGTAAAATTTATTTTCTTCCCACACACACACTTGAATTAACTGAGGCAGCCGCCTTGCGTGAGGCTATCAGTCGCAAGGTAGTAGAAGACCGTCTTCCCTATATAAGGTCATTTGATGTATTGATTCAATACCTCATCACACTAGCCGTCTCTGATGGATTTCGGCCAGACGAAATTTACGAGGAAATAAAAGGCACATTTAGTTTTTCAACTGTAAGTGAGGAGGAGTGGGGTTGGCTTCTTCAGTTCATTACAACGGGTGGGTCTTCTCTTACTGCTTATGATGAATATCGAAAAGTAATAATAGAAGGTGGCATTTATAAAGTTGAGAATAAGCGCATCGCTTTCCGTCATAAGCTTTTAATAGGAACCATCGTAGGCGACACATCTCTTTTTGTGAAATATGTGACCGGAAAATATTTGGGCACGATTGAAGAAGGATTTATCTCCAGGCTCAATCC
>JAYVBN010000497.1:0-9616 GCA_043750455.1 Bacteroidia bacterium
GGACATGAACAGACCGATTGAGGAGATTATGACGAAGGAGAATCTAATCACAGCTCCTGAGGGCATTACACTGGCGAAGGCTGAAGTACTTCTCCAAAACTATAAAATTGAGAAGCTTCCCATTGTAAGTAAGCGTGGAAAGCTGACCGGCCTAGTTACCTACAAGGACATTCTTAAGAAAAAAAATAAACCGAACGCCTGTCACGATGAGTATGGAAGATTGAGAGTTGGTGCAGCTGTGGGCGTAACTGTCGATATGCTGGAACGAATTGAGGCGTTGCGGAGCTCAGGAGTTGATATCATTAGTATAGACACAGCACACGGTCATTCCAAAGGAGTGATTGAGGCAGCAAAACGCGTAAAGAGAAAATATCCTGAACTGGAACTGATCGTAGGAAATATTGCAACGGGAGATGCGGCAAAAGCCTTAGCCAAAGCGGGTGCAGATGCCGTTAAAGTTGGGGTTGGCCCTGGCAGCATTTGCACTACACGAATTGTGGCCGGCATTGGACTTCCGCAGCTCTCGGCTGTATATGAATCCGCAAAAGCGCTGAAAGGCTCTGATGTAAAAATTATTGCAGATGGAGGCGTTCGTTTCTCCGGTGATATTACAAAAGCATTGGCAGCTGGGGCCGATAGTGTTATGATAGGATCATTATTAGCCGGTACAGAAGAGGCTCCTGGTGAAATGATCATTTACGAAGGAAGAAAATTCAAATCATACCGTGGCATGGGTTCAATGGAAGCAATGGATGATGGTTCTAAAGACCGGTACTTTCAGGATGCAGAAGACGATATAAAGAAGCTTGTACCCGAGGGCATTTCTGGCCGTGTGCCCTTTAAGGGATCAGTAGCTGAAGTACTCTATCAACTGGTCGGTGGGTTGAAAGCTGGTATGGGATATTGTGGCGCTAAAAATCTGGAGAAATTAAAGTCTGCTAAGTTTGTAAAAATCACTGCAGCTGGGGTGCATGAGAGCCATCCTCACGATGTGACCATTACAAGGGAGGCACCTAATTATAGTAGGAAGTAGGTAATTGTGTGAATAAAGTCAGTTACATTTGGTGTCTTTTTGGTATTAGCTTTAATATGAGAGGTTCCGCTTTAGCTAAGTTTCTTCTTTTTGCCTTATTGATAGGCATTCCTCAAGTTCTATTTGCACAGACTACAGTTACCAGTGGTAACTGGAACGACCCCACAGTTTGGTCGGGCGGAGCCGTGCCTGCTGCAGGCGGAACAGTAAATGTGAACAATCCTCTCACGATTGACGGTAATCTTTCTCCTACGGGTGTGTGGACTTTTAATAGTAACGCAACCGATCAGCCGGGAGGCACTGCTTATTTTTTTAACCCTAATACAGGTACCAATGCTTTAACGATAAGTTCCGGAGTAACCGTAACTTTTGAAGGGGGTGGCGCAACCCAAACCAGCAATGGTGTAAACTGTAATGGCTGCAACCAATTTAATAGCGGAACAATAAATATTTCAGGCACTCTTATTTTGGCGTCTACTCGTTTAAACAATGATGCCAATTTGAACATAAATATTCTGGCAGGTGGCACACTTATCATTAATGGTGACCTTATCAACAAGAACAACTCGGGGACATTCACAATTACTGGCGCGCTCATAGTGAATGGCACTTTTGATTGTGCTACCGGAAGTGTTGCAGTTGGTGGAAGTGGTACAATTGATACCACCGGTCCGATTCTTTCAAATGGAGGATCAACTATTTTTGGAACTCCTAATGATTGCACAGCAGGCCCCTGCTCAGGCACTACACTAAATTGTACATTTACCAATACTGTTTCTCCTACTAGCAAGGTAATTTGTTCGGGGTCTACATCAGGCGCCTTAACAGTAACTACTGATGGAGGTACGCCAACTTACCAATGGGAAAGTAGCACTACTTCTTCCAGTTCCGGTTTTGCTAATGCAACGGGAACTTCTACATCATCAACCTATACTTCAGCTGGCCTAACTGTTACTACGTGGTATCGTGTTGCTATCACCAGTGGAGGATGTACAAGCAGGTCTGCTGCCGTGAAAGTTACAGTATTGTCTGGTGGAGGCTGGATAGGTACAACTAACAATTGGGTTACACCATCTAACTGGTGTAGTAATTCGAGGCCCACAAATACTACAGATGTTATCATCAATTCATTTCCGTCTGGTTCTGGTTTATTCATGCCTGTTATTGCTTCGGCTACTAACGCGACTACTCTCAGCCTTACTATTAATACTGGTGCTTCTGTGACAGTGAACAGTGGCGGCACCTTGAGTCTTTCAGGGGATTTAACCAATAACGGTACCTTTACAGATAACTCCAGTGCTGCAAATGGTGTCAGTTTTGTGGGCACTGTTGCACAAACCATAGCAGGAACAACAGCCAATGTTTTTAAGAATTTAACAATTGCAAATACCTCAGGGTTAACACCAGCCATCAGTATTACCACTAATAACGTAACGGTTAACAGCAACCTTACCATGACATCCGGATTAATCAACCTGAGTGGTTTTACGATAACACTTGGCACGGCTGCAGGAAGCACAGGCACTTTAGCGTATACAGTTGGTGCACGATTTTATGGTGGCAATATTGAGCGGTGGGTTCCTACAACTGCAATAACGTTTGGCAATGTGGCTGGTCAATTCCCAATAGGTACTTCTACGGATTATCGTCCTCTATACGTTGGAAGCACAGGATTAACAGGTGGTTCAGCTGCTGGAGGCACTATTAAAGTCCGCCACAGTACTACATCTGGATCTACTGCGGTGTCGCCAACATTTGTTGATAACACGGGAACCGTTGCTTTAAGATCGAATTCTTTTTGGACGGTTACAACTGCAAATGGAATTGCAAGCACACTTACCCCGTTTTCCATTCGTACAGAAGGCACTGGCTTTGGTCCTGTGGGCGCATTAACAGACTTACGTATAACTTTAGTAAACTCTATTTCTCCAGGATCAGATGGATCCCATACTGGCGGAACACTTACTAATCCAGAAGTAAATCGAACGGGTTTAAGTACAGCTAACCTGTCTAATAGTTTTTACTGGGGATCAATTAACGCAACAAATACTCCATTGCCAATAGAACTTCTTGACTTTACAGTTAAGCTAGCTAATTCTTTTATTGATTTAAGTTGGTCTACCTCCTCCGAACTCAACAATGATTTTTTCACAGTTGAGCGAGCTTCTAATCTTGAAAACTTTGAAGATGTTACAACGGTAAAAGGGCAAGGTACAATCAATACCAAAACAACCTACACTTCAATTGACGATAGCCCATTGCAGGGCACTTCTTATTATCGATTGAAGCAGACAGATTTTGATGGAAAGTTTACCTACTCCGAGGTTAGAAAAATTGAAAACTCAAATATTAAAACTTACTTTAAAATCTATCCAAATCCTGTTGTTGATAGTAAGTTTAATTTTGAATTAACCGGTATTGATGCAGGAATTGAAGTGCCTATCCGAATAGTAAACATGCAAGGCGTTTCAGTTTTTGAAGCGAAATACACGGCTGATAAGAGCGGAAGAATAAGAACAACGGTGGAATTAAACCAGATTTCCAGTGGAATGTATGTAGTTATTGTGAACGCTGCCACTGGGTTGAGAAAGAAGATATTGATTCAATAATTTTTTGCTTTCCTTCCGCCTATCCTTTTCCTATTATTGTAAGCCAGTCTTGTCAAGATTGGCTTATTTTTTAAAGCTTGGGTAATAAAGCCATCATACGACTTACTTCTTTAGGTGCGGCTATTGCCTGGATCATTCTTTTCTTTTCAGATCTCACGATTCTTTTCAGCGACACAAAGGGCCTCACTCCGGATATTCCGCTATGGGTGCCCAGGGTTATGCTTGACCTGTACGTGATTTTTCTTTACTACCACTATAAGTATAGAATTGAAAAAGACGAGAACCTTAACTTCACAGACCTCTTATGGAAAGTGTTTGCCTCTGGATTAATAGTAACTGTGGTTTCACTCTCTATCCGGTTTGTCATTTTTCTATTAGGCAATACACCACTTCCTGGCCATATACTTTTTGGTGATTTCGTATATCTGATCAATCTTGGTTTGTTTTTTAGTTTTTTGTTGGCTGCTTACACCTGCTGGAAGCGGTTGATAGTTTATCAAAAATCGAAATGGCTCATTCGTACCTGGACGTTTTTTGAATTTCTCCTTCTTTTCGTGCTTGTCTACGACAGCTTTCAGATCGAGTTGAATGAAGGAATTTTCATCGCACTGATGATCATACTTGGCTTGATAGCATTGATACTTTCCGCCAACATGAAATGGGTGGCCTACCTGAATTTTAAGCAGAAATGGACAAGCCTTCTTCTTCTTCTGCTTACCTTTTTCTACATGGGTTACTTCTTCTATACGGTCACGCGTCAGTCGGATATTATTAGTGCCGAGTCAACCTCTTTTCTGGATTTCAGGAACCATATTTTCAATATCGCACTATTCGCGTTTGTGATGATGTACAGCATATTTTCTTTTCTGGTCATTATGTTCAACCTTCCTACGTCATCTGTCTTTGAACAAAAGTTGGAGGAGGTGGTAAACTTTCAACGGATCAGTCAATCCATTCAGACCGAACAAAATGAAGAAAGTGTTTATAATATTTTATTAGAGAGCTCAGTTAATTCTGTTTTTGCCGATGCCGCCTGGCTTGAAATAAAAGGATCCAATCAGGAGTCGAGATTATTCTCCTATAAGATTTCGGAGAAGGAGGCACATGAGATAACAAACCATATTAAAAGCCAAAATATCAAAGGTGTTTTAGATCAGGGGAGTGATAAGACAAGAAATCTTTCACGATACCTTGCTTCCTTAAAAGGTGGACGGTTTCGTTCTGTTCTCGCCTTCCCAATTTTGGTAAAAGGTGAATCTATTGGAACACTTGCTTTGTTGAAAGAATTGCCGGAAGGATTTACCAAGGAAATGACGCGCATCATTTCAACATTTGCGAACCAGGCTGGCATATCCATCGAAAATTTTCGCTTGATGGAGGAGGCATTTCAAACGGAACGATATAAAGAAGAGCTCAAGATTGCGAAAAACGTTCAGAAGAGTTTGCTTCCCCAAAAGCTGGAGCAAGATTCGGAATATGATATCTCGGCCTTCTCTCAATCTGCAGACGAAGTTGGGGGTGATTATTATGATACTCTTCGCATCAACGATCATGAAGTAGCTTTGATCATTGCCGATGTTTCTGGAAAAGGAACTACCGCAGCTTTTCACATGTCGCAGATGAAAGGTATTTTCCATAGCCTTGCGCAGCAGCAACTCGATCCAAAAGAATTTATGGTGCGTGCCAACATGGCCTTAAAATATTGTTTGGAACGCGGTTCTTTTATTTCGGCCACCTATTTTGTTGTGGATACCCAAGAAAAAAAAATATTCTATGCCCGCGCAGGACATTGCCCTGTGCTATATTATAGCGCGAGCTCACAAAAAGCAGAGTATCTCAAAGACAAAGGAACCGCTTTGGGCATGATTAAAACGAAAGACTATTGTAACTTCATTGAGACCAATGAGATTTCTTATGCGCCAGGAGACATTATGGTGTTGTACACGGATGGCATTACCGAAGCAAAGGACAAAAAGGGCGAAGAGTTTGATCTTGTTCGGCTAGAACAAACCGTGGTTGAAGTGACGGAGAAAAGTTCAAGAGAAATTCAGGAACACCTAATCAAAAGGCTTTATGAATATTCGGGAACGGATGAAATTAATGACGATTACACAACTATGATTGTAAAGTTCCGATAGACAAAACGAGAACATAAAACCAGTAAAACCGTTAAAAACATATGGTTCACATCAAGCGATTACAGGAAAGTGACAATGACATCATCGCTATTATCGGTGAAATTGATGCGAGTTCCTCCATAGAGTTGGACTTGACAATTGCCAAAAGTGTGGGCGATGGATTTTCTAAAATATTAGTCGATTGCAGTGCTTTGGAATACATTTCTTCTGCAGGGCTTGGCGTGTTTATGTCTTACATTGAAGAGTTTCAGGAGAAAAAAATCAGGATGGTTTTGTTTGGCATGAAGGAAAAAGTAGCTAATACTTTTATGATTCTTGGCCTGGCTGATTTGTTGCACATAAGCACGTCAAAGGATGAAGCAAAGAAATTAATAAATGAGTTACCAGTATAACATTGGTTGTAGTCTTAGTAATCTCAAGGGTATACGTGAGTTCATTCGCAATTCGCTGAAGGAACAAGGGTTATCTGAGATTGACATGGCCGCTATTATTTTAGCACTGGATGAGATGTGTTCAAACCTGATGATACACGCCCATCACTGCAACCCTGATCATCTGCTTGAACTACACATTGATGTGCCAGGGAAAGGAAAATTAATTTTTGAAATTGTTGACGAGGGAAATATTTTCAATATCAACCAATTCCATTCGGACAACATTGGTGACTTAATACATGAAAAAAGAAAAGGTGGCCTTGGCATACGTCTGGTGAAATCCATTATGGACAATGTTGAATATTTCGAGCGTGACGGGAAAAGCATTTGCCGCCTGACGAAGCAGATGCAGTAACGAGGCAGGCTTCGAACCTGAACAATGCAACAGCAAACAACTCATCCATTTACATTAGTTGCTCTTTTGCGACTTACCCGATTTTGGAATTTAATAATCATTGGGCTTGCTCAGTATTGCACTGCAGGATTTCTGATTGACTCAAAGACTATTTTCAGCGTAGACCTTTTGCTGCTATCAGTCTCTACCATATTGGTTGCTGCCGCAGGCTATATCATCAACGACTATTATGATGTAAAAATCGATCTGATTAATAAGCCAGATCGGGTTGTGATCGGCAAAAACATTACCCGCAGATACGCCATTTTGTTTCACTGGTCTCTTTCAGTTAGCGGGGTGGCCATCGGTTTTTTGCTGAATTGGAAAATTGGAGTAATTAATTTCTTATCCGTTTTTTTCTTGTGGTTATATTCTAATAACCTTAAGCGACAGCCCTTTGTTGGCAATTTTGTAGTAGCGATGCTAACCGGGATCTCGATTTTGATCATCAATATTTTGTATGAAGGAAACACCCCTCTGGTGAGTATCTATTCTCTGTTTGCTTTTTTTATGACACTCGTGCGCGAAATGATAAAAGACATGGAAGACTTGCGGGGGGATAATACATTTGGTTGCAAAACACTTCCTATCATCTGGGGGCTTCGCAGGGCTAAATGGTTTGTCTATGTGGTACTGGTTCTTTTTGCAGTGTCTGTTCTTCTCATCAATCATATTTATGTTGGTTTGCCGATGTATTATTTCATCATCTTTCTTTTCCTTCCGTTGGGTTGGCTATTGGCGCGCCTCATCCGTGCAGATACGATAAAAGATTTTTATCGGCTTAGCCAGTTCTGTAAAATAATCATGCTGTTAGGGATTTCAAGCATGGCGTTTGTTTAATTGCTTTCTTTGCATCAATGACAAACAAAGCACGCATCGCTATTTTCGCTTCTGGAAGTGGTACCAATGCCGAAGAGATATTTAACTATTTCCAAGGTCATCCTTTCATTGAAATTGTACTTTTGCTGAGTAACAATCCGGAAGCTTATGCATTGGTGCGGGCTAAGAAATATGATGTTGCCACAAAGATCTTCTCAAAAAACCAATTCCGCGAAAGCGAAGAAGTGGTGAATTGGTTAAAACAGTCTGGAATAACACACATTGTGCTGGCAGGATTTTTATGGCTAATTCCAAAAAACCTTATCAAAGCTTTCGCTCCTCGAATCATCAATATTCATCCGGCTCTGTTACCCAAGTTTGGTGGTAAAGGAATGTATGGGATGAAGGTGCATGAAGCCGTTAAGGCCGCAGGAGAAAAAGAAACGGGCATCACCATTCATGAGGTGAATGAGCAGTATGACGATGGTCGGATAGTATTTCAGGCAACATGTGAAGTACTTTCATCGGATACCCCCGAACAAATTGCTGATAAGATTCATCGTCTGGAACATGCACATTATCCGAAGGTAATTGAGCAGTGGATTAAGGATTGATTGTGCTGAAATCGATTATTTTTTCTCCCGAATGATTTTTTGAAAATCATTTGCCTTAGGAAAATCATCAAATATTTTTTGAACGTATTCATCAGGCACGGCCAGTTTGCGTTTCACAATGTCAATCCACGCACCATCCAGATTGAGAATGGCGGCCAATGTACCATCTTCCTTAAATAGCTGATGACGAATGCTCCAACGGGCAAAATCAGTAGTTGCCCTGGTCACCACCATATCGATCGTTACACGATCTTCAAACTTAATTTCTCTTTTGAATATTGCTTCTTCACGAAATAGAATGGGGCCAATGTGTAGTTCTTCAAACTTGAGATTGGTAAGCCCATGTTGTGAGAAACAGGCGATACGAGCAGTGGCACCATAATCGTAATACGCAGAATGCCTAAGATGATGATTCTGATCAATGTCTGACCAGCGGACTTGAATGGGTAACGAAAAGTTTTTCATCAAATAATTTATTCAATAGCATGAATAGTCACCCAATACCGATAGGCAACAATAGCCTTACCCA
This sequence comes from Bacteroidia bacterium, assembly GCA_043750455.1. Lineage (GTDB taxonomy): Bacteria > Bacteroidota > Bacteroidia > Cytophagales > Cyclobacteriaceae > ELB16-189. The sequence continues at coordinate 8,571 of JAYVBN010000497.1, forward strand.
CTTTACTCAACCTGGTAAAGTCGCGCTTGCTGTATCGCGGCAAAATTATTTTATTGAGTCCGGCCAGAATTTGATAAAAAGTTTTTTTCATGGTTATAGCGGTTGTTATTTTTCAATCTTTTCACGCTTGGTCCAAACTTCGTCTATGGGTTCACCTTTGCTGCTGAGTCCAGAGTGACGCCAATCACCATCAACAAGAGTAAAATCAAACTGGAGTTTAGCGCCCACACGCGAATTGTCTCGCGAGAAGAAGTCAATGTTTTCCGTGTACTTCCCATTCTCGGTGGTGTAAGAACCGCCTCCGGTACCAAAAAACTCTTTCGTTTCATGGTTGTAGGCAATCCATTGAAAACGTGTACCTGAAAGAATCTTCATCGTCTTTCTTGAGCCTAGCGTTCGTTTTTCCATTCCTTTGTCTGTCATACGGCCGGTAATAAGCCAAGCACTTGCCAATTGACCTGGGCTACCATTGTCAATCCTTGAAAATTCTTCTGTGCCCTCATTGGTTTTAAAAAACAGCTTGTCAGCTTTCAAAATAATTTCTGATTTCATCTCTGTTCCAACCCATTCGGGTTTCATGGTATTGAATTCATGCACTTCAACGAATTTATTTTCTTCCATGCGCCAGGAACCACCACACGTGCCGATATAGGTGTTGTTCTTTTTGTTGTAGACAGCCGCTGAAAAATAACGGTCAGTTACAATCATGATGATGTGATTTTCGTCAGGGCCACTTTCCCATGCACCATTAATTTTTAGTGATTGTGCCTGACATGCAGAACCAATTATAAGGACGAAACTTAGGAGAATTGAAAATCTCATATCTCAAAAATAGTTAACTAAGGTGTATTCACTTCATGAAAACCTTCTGAAGAACTGTCGGTCCAACTCATCGGATAATTTTTATCCAGAAATTCTAACGAATCCTCTGTGAGGTGCAGCGGATGAAATGTATCAATCATCACAGCAAGTTCGTGTGTTTCTTTTGCGCCAATACTTTTTTCAACTGTTCCGGGATGCGGACCATGAGGAAGACCACCTGGATG
>JAYVBN010000498.1:0-7373 GCA_043750455.1 Bacteroidia bacterium
ACCTGCCGTTCGTGGACGTGTAATTTGGGGAGGCTTGGTTCCATTCGACAATGTGTGGGTAACAGGCGCTCATCGCGCTACCAGTATTGATTTTAATCAGGAGGTTGTGATTGGAGGGGTGAGTATCGCACCCGGAAAATATGCTCTCTTTACTATTCCAGGAAAGGAAGAATGGACGATTATCATCAATAAGAATTGGGATCAACACTTAGTAGATGACTACAATCAAAAACAGGACATTGTTAGAGTAAAAGTGAAACCGGAAATGGAAGAAGTCAATCAAGAAAGACTTCGATATATGATCGAATCAGAAAGCAGCAATACAGGTGAGATTGTTATCTATTGGGAGAAGCTTGAGGTTTCATTGCCGATAACACCGTCTTCAAATTAGCAACGTTATGCAAGTGAATCTTATCTTGAAAGGTGGAGGGATCAATTTCTGTTCATGCAGCAGTGGGTGGTTTTGGCCACCCCTACTGTCATGATCAGGTAAACACAGGTAAACGCTATGGCAAAATAGTTTTTCACTGTGCTTAAGATAACTTCAAAGTAGTGGGTTAGGTTTCATAAATCCTATAAATATTAGAAAGTTTTGTTAGGCTGTAAAAATTGTCCTTTTTTGGTATTATTTGCAACCTTATAGCCCTAAATGGGTCATTTGGTTGTTTGATTGTTTGAAGTCTCATTGTCAACATTTTGTCCACAGGAATTCCACATTTTAATGGTTGAAGACAACTACAAACAGCGGGGACTGCGCAATAAACTTGTTAAAAAGCTAAACGCGAAAGGCATTAAAGACGAGGGTGTTCTACAAGCAGTTGGTAAGGTTCCCAGACACGTGTTTTTTGACGATGCCCTACTTGGCCACGCCTATGAGGACAAGGCCTTTCCGATCGGTGAAGGTCAGACTATTTCCCAACCGTTTACGGTAGCGTTCCAGACTGAAAAATTGGAGATAAAACCAGGAGATAAAGTCCTGGAGATTGGAACAGGCTCTGGCTATCAGGCTGCCATTCTTGTAGAAATGGGGGCGAAAGTTTACACGATTGAATTTAACCGGAAGCTATACGAAAAGACAAAGGAGTTTCTTCCATTACTTGGCTACAAGCCTTACTTCTTTTTTGGCGATGGTTCCAAAGGGATTGCAGCAAAAGCACCTTACGATAAAATCCTGGTAACAGCAGGCGCACCTGTTATACCTAATGCACTTATTGATCAGCTGGCCGAAGATGGAATCCTGATTATTCCGGTTGGCGATCGCGAAAAACAAAAGATGGTAAAGCTCAAAAAGACAAAAGGAAAATTGGTCAAGGAAGAGTTTGACTATTTTGCTTTCGTTCCATTGCTCGGAGAACAAGGCTGGAAGTAATTTTATTTCAATAGATAAGCTTTGAAGTCTTCAAACTTGCTTGACATAAGAATTGTGGATTTATTTCCAGTCATAAATTTTTCCAATGTTGATGGCAACGGGATTGATTCACCAATAGCAGCCGAAACCACATCTTGAAATTTGGCTGGATGTGCCGTCTCCAGAAAAATCCCGCTTACATTTCTATCTTTTTTCAAATATTCAGTCAAACCGAGATAGCCAATTGCTCCATGTGGATCGAGTACATATTTCTTTTCCGAATAAACCTTCCTCATCACATCATTCGTTTGTTGATCTGTAAATGAATAACCGGTAATATCATGAGTCAACGAACCAAAGTTCTTATCGTACAAATCCAGCAGGCGAAAGAAATTACTCGGATTACCAACATCCATTGCATTGCTGATGGTTTGAACAGAAGGCCGAGGTGTAAATTGATTTGTTTTTAAATATACTGGTACAATATCATTGGTGTTCGTTGCTGCCACAAAGTGTTTGATCGGAAGTCCCATCCTTTTTGCGAGTAATCCCGCTGTAAGATTGCCGAAATTTCCGCTAGGCACAGAGAAAACAAATTCATTGCGATCTTTGATTTGAGCAACCGCATGGAAGTAATAAAACGATTGAGGGATTAAGCGAGCGATATTGATCGAGTTGGCAGATGTCAGGTTTATTTTTTTGTTTAGCTCCGCATCTAAAAAACATTGCTTCACTATTCGCTGGCAATCATCAAATGTGCCGTCAACTTCTATCGCCTGAACATTGCCACCCAACGTTGTAAATTGTTTCTCCTGAACAAGACTTACTTTACCGGAAGGATATAACACGATAACATTTGTACCCGGCACATTTAAAAACCCATTTGCCACAGCACTGCCTGTATCACCAGATGTTGCCACCAGAATGGTTATCTCTTTGTTCTGCTGAGCAGCGAAGTAGGCGAGCAATCCCGATAGGAAGCGTGCTCCGAAATCTTTAAATGCTAATGTAGGTCCGTGAAATAATTCAAGAGAATAAATATCCTTTTCAATTTCTACAAGGGGAGCATCGAATTGAATGGTATGTTCAACTATTCGCTCCATATCTTTTTTAGGTAAGTCGTTACCTATCAAATTCTCAGTCACTTCAAGAGCGATTTGCTTAAAAGTCTTCTTGTGTAATGTCTTAAAAAAATCCCCTGACATCGTTGGTATAACTTCAGGCATATAAAGTCCATTGTCAGGAGCAAGTCCTTGTACGACTGCCTCCTTAAGACTTACTTTTACATTCTTATTGTTAGTACTGTAGTAATTCATTTTCTAATTAGATATTCAATACACTTTCGCTCCTTCTAAATTAATTCTTGAAACATACACCTCGCTTTTTAAATGATATTTTAGGAATTGCATTTGCATGATTTCACCAACTTTTAATGCAATTTCATGTGAGGCACTCAATGCAAACATAGTTGGGCCAGATCCTGATATGCCACAACCCAAAGCTCCGGCTTTTACAGCCTCACCCCTGACTGCTTCAAATCCAGGAATAAAAACAGAGCGCACTGGTTCGGCAATTACATCTTTCAAAGAACGGCTTATCAAACTATTATCGCCACTCATCAATCCTACCATAAGCCCTGCAGTATTTCCACTTTGTGTAATGGCATCTTTTAAATTAACAGAAGATTTTAATACTCTTCGTGCATCCTCTGTCTTCAACTCAATTTGAGGATGAACCAACGTGCAGTATAGATTAGCGGCTACCGGAATTTTAACAACATCAAGTGGATGATAATCACGAACCAAAACAAAGCCACCCAAAAGCGAGGGGCCTACATTATCAGCGTGAGCAGAACCACAAGCAATTCGTTCTGCTTCCATCGCATGTGGTATAAGTTGCTCACGTGTTAGTGGATTACCAAACAAATGATTTATCCCAACTAAAGCCGCGACAGCGCTGGCAGCACTAGAGCCCATACCACTTCCAAGTGGGAGATTTTTAAACAATTCAATTTCAATTCCCTGGTTACTTCCAATTGCATTAAGAAAAGATTGAACAGCCACACTGGCTGTATTCAAATTTGCTTCCAACGGCAATCGACCTCCATCGCCAACAATTCTTTTTACTACAACGCCAGGTTCATTCTTTTCGGTGAGAATAACTTCATCTCCTGGTGAGTCTACTGCAAAACCAAGGATGTCAAATCCACAGCATACATTCGCAACAGTGGCAGGCGCAAAGGCCTTTACAGTTTTCATTTTTCTTAGTTAGTATAATTTCCAATCCTGATAATATCGGCAAACACTCCTGCTGCTGTTACGGTTGAGCCAGCGCCTGGACCACGAATAACCATTGGTCTATCGTGATAACGTTCTGTTGTTAACAGAATAATATTATCGCTACCGGCCAGAGAGTAAAAAGGATGTGAGCTATTGACTGAAGCTAATGACACTTTAGCTTGTCCATTTTCTAAGACAGCCATGTAGCGCAGTTTCTCCCCTTTCATTTCAGCTTTTGCGCGTAAATCATCAAAAGATTTATCGTGAGTTTCTAATAGCTTAAAAAACTTTTCTATGTCCGCCTCTTTGCGACAATCTTCAGGCACAAGGTTTTCAACTTGAATGTCTTTCAACTCAATGTCATTACCAGCTTCACGCGAAAGAATAAGCGCCTTCCGTGCCACATCCATTCCGTTAAGATCGTCACGAGGATCAGGCTCAGTATAGCCCTTCTCACGAGCCTCTTTCACTACATCACTAAATTTCTTACCGGTCACAAAAGAGCTGTAGATAAAATTCATAGTGCCGCTAAGGACAGCTTCGATGCGGATCACCTTATCACCACTCAGTAGCAAATCATTTAATGTGTTGATTACCGGCAACCCTGCACCTACATTGGTTTCATATAAAAACTTAACACTTCGCTTGAAAGCTGTTTTTCTCAACCGCTTATATTTTTCTAGTGCTCCAGAGTTTGCTTTTTTATTAGGCGTAACAACAGAGATGTTGGCATTAAGTATATCCTCATAGGAATCAGTAACAACTTCACTCGAAGTACAATCCACAAAAATACTATTCGACAAATTCAGCGAAATCATTTTGTTTACAAATGAACTCATACTCATTGACTCGCCACTTTTATTCATTTCTTCAACAGCAGTTGGGAGTTTCAACCCATCTTCAGAAAAGAGCATCTTTTTGCTATTCGCCACTCCTACTACGTTTACTTCCAAATGATTTTGCTTGGCCAGGCTAGCAAACTGCTGCTCCATCATTTTCATAAGTTCCTTACCGATCAATCCCGTCCCAACCAAAAAGACATTCAGGATTTTTCTGTCTGACAAGAAAAATGCTTCGTGCAAAGAGTTAAGGGTCTTACTTACATCGGCTTGCTCAACAACAACTGAAATATTCAATTCAGAAGAGCCCTGCGCAATTGCATAAACATTCACCCCGTTTTTTCCCAACGCACTAAACATCTTCCCGCTTGTGCCCGGGTTGTGTTTCATGTTCTCCCCCACTATCGCCACAATAGCTCTTTCCGTCTCAACAACCACCTGGTTCATTTCATTATTCAGAATTTCATATTGAAATTCTTTTTCTATGGCCGACTTCGCCTGCGTGGAATACTGACTCTCTACCGCAAAGCATATGGAGTGCTCACTCGATGCCTGACTAATTAAAATGACATTTATTTTTTCTTTCGCCAAGGTTCCAAACAATCGCATTGAAACGCCCACCACACCAATAAGCCCACTGCCTTGCACATTCAGTAAACTGATATTGCTGATTGATGAAATTCCTTTAATGATCAGGTTCTTTCCATTGGCTTGTTCACTGATAATGGTTCCTGCAAAAGTTGGATTGAAAGTGTTCTTGATCCAGATTGGAATTTTATTGATCATCGCTGGCTGCATAGTGGCCGGGAAAATAACCTTGGCACCAAAATGCGATAACTCCATCGCCTCCTCATAGGTCATTTCTTTAACAGTGAATGCTTTCTTAACCTTTCGGGGATCAGCTGTCATCATACCATCAACATCCGTCCAAATCTCTAATGAGCTTGCGTGCAGAGCTCCGGCAAAGATTGCTCCAGTATAATCTGAGCCGCTCCTGCCGATAGTAGTTGTCTCACCACTTTCCGAAGTGCCAATAAATCCTGTAATGATTTGTAAGTCATGATGATTTTTAAAATGATCACGAATCAATTTATTCGTTACTTCAAAATTAATTTTAGCATAACCAAAATGATTGTCAGTCCTCACCACTTTGCGCGCATCCAAAAATTCTGCCGCAATACAAGCATTCTTAAATGCTTCAGAGATAATGTAGGCAGACAGTCTTTCCCCAAAACTCATAATGTAGTCCAAAGAGCGTGGTGTTCTTTCCTTCACCAGGTAAACACCATGAAGAACATCCTCCAATTCGTTGATCATAAACTTGACTTGTGCCAACACTCGACTTTGATGTTGCATGTCAATCAATTCGCGAACTGCATCAAGATGTCGCTTCTCCAGTTGAGTAAGTTGATCTTTGTATTCAGGGCTTCCTGCTAATGCGAGTCCGCTCAGATTGATGATCGTGTCCGTGATTCCTCCAAATGCAGAAAACACAATGGCTATATCATGATTTCCTAGTTGTGGCTTTACAATTTCGATAACAGACTTGATTCGCTGTGGAGTGGAAACCGAGGAACCACCAAATTTTAAAATTTTCATGAACTATTTTTAAGCTGATTAGTTAAACTCTTTGAACTGATTGGCACATTCATCTCCTGGAGATGTTGCTATCCTATAATGGGCGGGGCGATATGGTAGTATAACGGGTTACCCCGTAATAATGGTAGTGATGGTAATGCAAGCACCAACAACCTGAGTTGAGGTGATTCCAGTCGATAAAAAATTTGTCGCTTGCATAAGAAGTTTCGAATTACAGAAATGCGTTGGTGGATTGCAAAGATTTTTTACTGATTTTTGCAAAGATTAAAACAAACTAACGGTTAGTAGTAACTGCTAACAATTCAGTAAGATGTCTAAAAAGAAAAAATTTGCCCATGAGTCTTTCGTCAGCATGACGGAGCTTGTACTACCTAATGATACCAATACCTTAAACAACCTGATGGGCGGACGACTCATGCACTGGATGGATGTAGTCTCGGCTATTGCCGGACAAAAGCATTGCAACAGCATTGTGGTAACAGCTTCTGTGGACAACATTTCTTTTCGCTCCCCTATTCAATTAGGAAACGTAGTCACTTTAAGAGCAAAGGCAACAAGAGCGTTCAACTCTTCGGTTGAAATCAGGATTGACGTGGATGCGGAAAACATCCCGGAAGGAAAAAAGGTGGCCAGTAACTCAGCATACTTCACATTTGTAGCGGTTGACAAAAACGGAAGCCCTGTTGAGGTGCCTGAAGTTGTTCCTGAAACAGATGAGGAAAAAGAATATTACAATGGAGCGTTGCGCAGAAGGCAACTTCGATTGATTTTATCTGGCCGCATGAAACCCCATGAGGCAAATGAACTCAAATCTCTCTTTGATATTAACAACTCATGACCGATCCATTTTTTGAAAGTTTATATACAGAGGAACTGTATCATCCCGCACCAAAGACTTCAGTAGTAATTGCTACTACATGGAATAAAATATCGGAAGAAGAGAGGCAACTACTCGCCAAAATACTTGGGTCGGTTAAACTTAGTTTGGAATCGGTGAGAATAATTGAACAGGCACAGCTCAACTTAAGCACGTGGATTGAAAAACCTGAAAAGGTTATCTGTTTCAGTCCAGCCCAAAGTGCATTGACGAAATACGAAGTAATTGAGGCGGAAGGCACATCCTTGGTTTTGTCAAACTCACTAATTGAATTGATCCCCGATGATGCCTCAAGGCGAAAGCTCTGGCTGGCCTTAAAACAGCTTTTTTTAGTCTAAAAAAGGCATTCTAGCCTCTATTTTAATTTATTAGACCTTCTTCTATCTTTGCGGGGCTTTTTTAAGCCACATTCCGCTTTTGCGGGATTTTTT
>JAYVBN010000499.1:0-9002 GCA_043750455.1 Bacteroidia bacterium
CCGACCCTCTGCTTGTAAGGCAGATGCTCTGAACCAGCTGAGCTAAGCCCCCTTCGTTTTGGGACTGCAAATGTAAAGCAGAAAATGAATTGTGCAAAAATAATTTTAAAACGAACTGAAGAGTCAGATGTCAAAGTAAGAACTGCATAGATGCTAATTCTTTGCCAACCTGCTGCACTCCCTTTAAAATACGTTGTGCTTGTGCTTGTGATGGTTTTTTAATGCCCTTGATATATTGAGCTAAGAGGCTTTGGTTCATACCTATTCTTTCACTTAAGGCTTTCGCATTAATTACTTTGTAGAAGTCGAAGAAACTTTGCATGTCGGGTTTCAATATAATTTCATCTGTAGCATAGGCAAAGCCCTTGTCTTCAAAAGAAAGGTTTACTGCTTCCAGTACGTTTTCCTTTAGCTCCTCAAGGGTTTCACCTTCAGTATTAATATGAATTTCTTTTACAGAAGCAGAGGCGCTATATCCGCTATCCTCTTTCGTAACGGTCATTACTATCTTTGGCTTTTTCATCGCTTGTTTGTTTTAATTCCTGTCTGTTTTAACAAAGCATTTTATAAACCTTTCTTAACTTCTTTGCCAGCATGAAAGGGGACGGTAATCTGTTCCGGTTTGGTTAGATGCTTCATGATTACCCGATTGCCGTATTTCAAACCAGCCGTCTTTCTTTAGCAACCTAAAAAGTTCACTGTACTTCACCTTTGCAAAGGTAATAAATTTATTACTTATCATTTTTGTGATGTGATTAAGATTTTGTATCTAAAACAAACCCAACATTCCTCTTCAATCCCTCCAGCTTCGTTCGCTTTACCGCGGATTTCTTAAACAATTTTTCAAACACATCTTCTGTAATCTCTGTCCAATCCTGTTTGGTCATGTTTTCTAAATCTGGATGAGGCTTAAACTTTGGCTCCTGATGTGGTTTGGAAAAACTATTCCAAGGGCATACATCCTGGCAGATGTCGCAGCCGAAGATCCAGTTTTCAAATTTACCTTTTACCTCGCTTGGTATTTCTTCTTTGAGTTCAATGGTAAAGTAAGAAATGCATTTGCTACCATCCACAACATACGGCTCTGGTATGGCATCTGTTGGACAGGCATCCATACAGGCGGTGCATGTGCCACAGTAATCTTTGATTGGCCCATCGTATTCTAATTCAAGGTCGAGGATGATTTCGGAAAGAAAAAAGAAACTGCCCATAGAACGGTTGAGCAGCAAACTGTTTTTTCCTATCCAACCCAATCCTGATTTTTTTGCCCAGGCTCGTTCATGAACAGGCGCGGAGTCCACAAACGCACGACCACTTACTTCCCCAATTTCTTTTTGAATCTTACCCATGAAAGTCTTCAACTTGTCTTTGATTACGAAGTGGTAATCTTCACCATATGCATACTTTGCGATCTTTAATTTACCTTCAGAAGTAGATAGGTCTTTTTCAGGGTAATAATTATAGAGAAGACTAATTACAGACTTTGCCCCTGGCACAAGCAAGGTAGGATCAAGACGTTTGTCGAAATTATTTTCGAGGTAACTCATCTTGCCTTGATAGCCGCGCTTCAACCATTCCTCTAAGCGAGGTGCTTCGTCTTCTAAGAATTCTGCTTTGGATATGCCGCAGTAACTGAAGCCGAGTTTGGCGGCAAGAGATTTAATCAGATGAGTGTTATTGGTCAGACTCATTATCTAAATACATCTTCGCGGAACTTAGCGTTCTCTGCGGTGAAAAAATTTTACCGCAAAGTCCGCCAAGAAATGTGCGAAAATTCGCGGAGTTTAAATCCAATCAATCAAACAACCCTGGCCTCTTTGAAGTAGGCGCTACGATTTTCAAGTGCTTATACGCCAGTTCCGTTGCTTCTCTTCCACGCGAGGTTCTTTTGATGTATCCTTCCTGAATCAAAAAGGGCTCATACATTTCTTCAATGGTCTCTGCTTCTTCGCTTACTGCTGTAGCGATTGTTGTCAAACCAACCGGGCCGCCTTTAAATTTTTCGATGATGGTAGTGAGGATACGGTTGTCCATGTCGTCCAAACCGTTCTCATCTACATCCAACGCTTTTAAAGCCATTTGTGCTATGGCTTTGGTGATGTTGCCATCGCCTTTGATCTGTGCAAAGTCTCGTGTTCTTCTTAATAAATTATTGGCAATGCGTGGTGTGCCCCGACTTCTGCGTGCCAGTTCAAAAGCAGCATCATCGACCATGGGCGTGTTTAGAATATGAGCTGAGCGTTTTACAATTTTTGTTAACAATGCTGAATCGTAATACTCAAGCCTTGCATTGATTCCAAACCTGGCCCGCAATGGAGAGGTGAGCAAGCCAGCCCGGGTAGTTGCACCGATTAACGTAAATGGATTTAAGTTTATCTGTACGGAACGAGCATTAGGTCCGCTATCCAACATGATGTCGATGCGATAATCTTCCATGGCAGAATACAGATATTCTTCTACAATGGGATTGAGCCGATGGATCTCATCGATAAACAAAACATCATTCGGTTCAAGATTAGTGAGCAAGCCTGCAAGGTCGCTGGGCTTATCCAACACCGGCCCCGATGTAATTTTGATACTCGAACCAAGCTCGTTTGCAATAATAAAGGAGAGCGTTGTTTTGCCCAAGCCCGGAGGGCCATGCAACAGAACGTGATCAAGAGCTTCGTTGCGTTGCTTGGCAGCGGACACGAACACCTTGATGTTATCAACAACTTTTTGTTGCCCGCTAAAGTCCTGAAATGAAAGTGGCCGAAGGGCTTTTTCAACTTCTTTCTCTCCGGAATTCAGGGCTTCGTTATCTCCTTTTAAATAGTCTTCGCGCATGATGATTAACAGTCTTCAAAAGTAGGGATAAATATGTTACAGACTTCATTTGGGAGAGTCTCTCTGTTAGGGATGATTAGGTTAAAAAACTAAATTTGCAACCTCCTTACAATACCCTTCATGGATAATCGCACCAAAAATATTGTTTACTCGCTAATCCTACTCGTTTCGGTTGTTGGAGTTTGGTTCTATAGAAAGAATCAGGTTTCAGAACCTATTAAAATTGAGGGTGAAACCATGGCCACCACTTATCATATTACTTACTTCGACAAAGGAAAACGAAGCTTTAAGACTTCTGTTGATTCTCTGTTGGTGTTGGTAAATAAATCCATTAACAACTACGATCCTGAATCAGAGATTTCGAGATTTAATAAATCTAACTCTTCGCTAAAGTTTAGTTTGCCGTATTTTCTTCCTCCGTTAAGGAAATCACAGGAAGTAGTTTCAGGCTCTCAGGGAGCTTTTGACCCTACCGTTATGCCACTTGTAAATGCCTGGGGCTTTGGTCCGGCAAAGAGAACCAGGCCGGATAGCACAAAAATTGATTCTTTAAAATCATTAGTTGGTTTTGAAAAAATTCAATTCAATTCCGACAGTATTTGGAAGCTAGAACCCCGCACACAGATAGATTTTGGTGGTATTGGTCAGGGGTATGGTGCCGATGTAGTCAGTGAATTCTTAAAGTCAAAAGGTGTTGATAATTTTTTGATGGAATTAGGTGGAGAAGGAATGGCGTGTGGCAGAAATTTAAAGACCGATAAACCATGGGAACTTGGCATCTTAGATCCTAACTCAACGCACGATAATCAATTCTTTAAAGCTTATGTTTCATTGGAGAATAAATCATTTACCACCTCCGGAAACTATTTTAACTTTCGTGAGGTTGATGGTAAAAAATACTCACACACCATCGATCCTCAAACTGGCTATCCAGTGCAAAGAGAAATTTTAAGCGCATCCGTTTTTGCAACTGATGCCATTACTGCCGATGCCTGGGCCACAGCTTTCATGGTGATGGGACATGAAAGGGCAGTTGAAGTTTTAAAAAATCACCCTGAGTTGGATGCTTTTCTGATTTATTCTACCAAGGATGGAGTAACTACTTTCACAACGGATAAAATATCTCCTTATATTAGAATCAATCGGTAGAATTTAGAGTAATCCTCAGCAGCAAGTAAAGGTTTTTTGCCACAGATTCACAAATTATAAGATGAACCTCCATACGGATCCTAATAATTTGGTAGCTTACTTTGTAAAGTATATTCTTTTGCTGAAGACTTCATCAGCAATCAAACATTGTCACAGATTTGTAATAAAAGACAATTCCGAAATTCAATCTGTGAATCTGTGGCGATTTGTTTTGCTGCCTGGTAATTACAAATTAGTGCGTTCAACTTAGAGGTAAGTATATGACATTAAAACTTTCTATTCTCTTTTTTACACCGCTTATTTCAGGGTTACTCATTTACCTGATCCCCACTTCTAAGAATAGTAACTTTAAATTGATCCTGGTTTTCGCGGGGTCTTATCTCTTTGCCATAACGGTTACGCATATCCTGCCCGAACTTTATAGTCAGCATCAGGAAGTTGAGTTGATTGGCTTGTTCGTGCTGGCGGGTTTTTTTCTTCAACAATTGCTGGAATTCTTTACCTCTGGAGTTGAGCATGGTCACTTACCGAGCAAGCAAACGCCCCACACGCATGATCATCACGACCATGGTCATCATCACAGCCATAGTCATCAGTCAGTTTCTGCCTTGGTGCTTTTACTGGCATTGTGTGTTCATGCTTTTTTAGAAGGTGGAATGTTAGCTCAGCCGGTGAACGCTGGCTCGGTGTATGATATGAATGCTATTTTATTGGGCATTGCTTTGCACCGAGCCCCGGCAGCTTTTGCGTTGATGACTGTATTGGCCGCTCAACTTCATTCAAAATCAAAAGCACTTCCACATTTGATTGTCTTTTCACTGGCAGCTCCAGTGGGATTAATATTGAGTACTTATTTTGTAGAAAGTGAAATTCTTTCTGATGCCGGATTGATTTATCTCTATGCACTTGTCTGCGGAAACTTTCTTCACATCTCTACCACCATTGTTTTTGAAAGCAGTCCTGAACATAGATTCAATGCTAAGAAAATGGCCGTGGCTGTATTTGGGGCGTTGGTAGCAGTAGCAGTGGAATACATTATATGATTTCTCGCTTTAATACAAGTTTGTAACTTGGGGCATAGTCCCGATGCTCAACAGAATCCTAACGTTAGCAACTCACAAAATTCATCAGCTACCAATTTTGGTTTTGATGCCTCACAGCCGTTGTAATTGCCGCTGCGTGATGTGTGATATATGGAAAGCAAACCAAAGTAAGAATGAAATTTCAGTTGAAGAATTGGAAAAACATCTTGCAACATTTAAAAGACTTGGTGTACAGCGGGTAGCGCTTTCCGGGGGCGAAGCGTTGATGCACTCCAATCTTTGGAAGTTCTGCGATCTTCTTCATTCCATTGGAACGAAAGTCAGTTTACTCTCCACAGGAGTCACACTGAGTCATCATGCGAAAAATGTAATAGCCCATTGCGATGATGTGATCGTGTCTCTGGATGGAAGTAAAGAAATTCATAATCGCATTCGCAATATTCCTGGAGCTTTTGAAAAATTAGAGGAAGGCGTAAAAACAGTAAAAGCAATTGATCCTAAATTTAAAGTCACGGCTCGAACTGTTTTGCAAAAACAAAACTTCAGGGATTTCCCCAACATTATCGAAACTGCCAACGCAATAAGTTTAGATCAGATTTCTTTTTTGGCAGCTGATGTTTCTTCGGAGGCATTTAATCGGCCGAATCCGTGGGAAGATGGAAAAGTATCGGAGATAGCATTAAGCATAGGTGAGATCGAGGAGTTTGATGATATTCTGAAAAAATCTTTTATAGATTTTAAGAAAGAGTACGACACAAGATTTATTGCAGAGAGTCAGAGTAAAATGATGGAGATAGCTCAACACTATAAAGCAATTGTGCGATTGACTGACTTTCCCTTAAAAAATTGTAATGCCCCTTGGGTTTCAGCTGTGATGGAGTCGGATGGAAGTGTACTGCCTTGTTTTTTTCACAAGCCATATGGAAATATTAGTGATGCTAGTTTCACAAATATTATCAACTCACAAGAGGCTATTGACTTTCGTAAGCATCTTAATGTTCAAAAGGATCCGATTTGCAAAAAATGTGTTTGCTCACTTAAGCTTGGACTCACTCAGATGAATTGACTGGTCTAATTCTATATAAAAAATCCTTACCATCGAATAACACATTCTTTTCCTGTATAAGCTCAAAGCTAAATTGATAGATTTTTGCTATCTCAAAAATTTTATCACGCGCACATCCGAGAGTAAGCACCATAATTACCTGACTATTGGCATGTATGTAATTTCCAAGCGTTGAAAATAGTTTTTGAAAATATTCAAACTCTTGCCCACAATGCCAGGCTAACTCTGCTTCATTTTTAGGACTTCGTGCATAATAAGGTGGATTGATAATGATCCAATCAAAAGGTCTTTGCTCAAGGTGATCAAATAAGTCTGAATGGATGATGGTGACCTTAGCCCGATTTTGAATAACATTAGATGTTACGTTTTCAATGGCTTGATGACTCAAATCGGAAGCAGTTACCACGGCACCGTTACTTGCGCTGATAATGGATAATAAGCCCGTGCCACAACCAAGTTCCAGTAAGGATTTATTTCGAATGTTTTGTGTCAGAAGGAAATCGATAAGAAACTTAGTACTGTAAAATAGTCCGGGATGAAACACACCTAAAAATACTTTAATAGTTACACCGAGATAAGAGTATTGTCTTTCTTTGCGCAGATACCAACGTGTAAGTGGCACCAAAAAAAAAGAAATGATTCGCTTAAAGATTTTTCTCATCACTCCATTACAAATCCTTCGATTTCAGGCTGACGATATTTCCAGAGACGTTGTAATACTTTTAGTTCATAAGGCAACGCAAAAAAATTAGTTTTATATCGAAAATTAGATAGACCATGAAGTATTTTCCGTTTGAATGGAGTCAGTCTAAAATCTGAGACGGTTGGATATTGAGCATTTAATACAGTTTCGAAACCAAGTATTTTGTCCACCATTTCTGAAGTTAGCCAAGGCGTTAAGGGATTTTTCCGAAGATCAAAGTTTTGCCAGGCGGGCGCGAGCCAGTCTTCCAGCTTTTCAGGAAAATGGAACCCTGACTTTTTTACAGCTTCATACATTTCCGATCCTTCCGTAGCCACCGGACTGTACACATAAATAATAATTTCCGTGTTTGGGTTTATGGATTTGATTTCCTTGATATAGGCAATGTCCTGATCAATTTGTTGCATGACTTTCTCAGGAGTTTCACCGGGAAATCCCAGTACAAATGAATATTCCGGGATAATGTCGAACTTCTTCATGTGGGCGGCAAACCGTTTCATTTGAGCGGTTGTTTGAGTTCCGCCTTTGTCCATTTTCTTAAGAAGCTCATCATTGCTGGTCTCTGCACCAAAAAAAATCATTTTGCACCCCGCTTTACGCAAGATGGCCAATGATTCATCGGAATATTTGTCGATGGTATCAATACGGCCTTCTCCCCACCAGATAATGTTTTCGTCTTTAATCAATTTTGAAAACTCTACAGTGCGCTTCTCACTCACAAAAAAATTATTATCATGAAACTCAACCGCATCCGCACCATGCGTATCAATCAGGTACTTAATGTCTTTATAAATTAATTGAGCAGATTTCCCCTTCCATCGGGCGTTGTAAATCGGTACGACTGCACAGAAGGAACAGGTAAATGGGCATCCCATGCTGGAGTGATAAGATGCAGTTCGTTTGCCAAGAAATGTTTTTCCTAGATAGCGTGAAAGTGGATAAAGTTGATTTAGGAATTCATAAGGAAGTTGGGGTAATTTATCCTGATCGCCTAAAGGGGCTTGCGGTGTCTTAATAATTTTATCACCCTCTTTGAAAATCAGATTTTGAATTTCATTAAGCGAAGTGTTTGATACCAACGCATCTAGTAGCTGAGGGAAGGTATAATCACCGGGACCGTTGACAATGAAATCAACAAAGCCAGAATTAATTACTGACTTATATTGATTCGAGGCAAAGTATCCGCCCCAAATATTGATCACTTCTGGATATAGTTCTTTTATCTTTTTTGAAAATGGGATCGCTTGTTTTAATTGTGGCCCTGGCATCACGGTGCAGCCAAATACATTAAATCCAGCTTTTAAATAAGATTCAATTTTCGCCCATGGATCTTTTTCTAAGTTGCCATCCACCAATACATACTCATACTTTCCATGAATGGATGCTCCAACCTGTAAAATAGAATTTGGGATTCTATGCTTGGCTCTTGCGCTGCGAGGATTGAAGAGGATGATTTTCATGAATTGGAAAGATACAAAATCAGGCATTCAGATAAATGCATGGTTTGCTTAACTTGAAAGCATCGACACTTTTCTTTTAGTGAAAATACCTTCCTATTTTTAGTAATTGAAAGCCTTACTTAAAAAATGGATCACAGGTTCTTCTATTCCTCAGGAGTACCTTTGTCTGGGCGCGAGGGATTGCTATCTGCCTTTTTCGGTTTTCATAAGATCAAGTCCATTCACTTCAAGAATTGAAGTCACGCATAATCATTATTTTTTAGGGTATAAGCCGCTGATTATCGGAATCTCTGTTCGAACGGGTGATAGTTTATTGAACGATGAGATACAAATGGATTTTTGTTTCGGAAATGAGGAAGTTGTTGCCACGCTGCAATTGAAAAGGTTTCAAAACAAATTTTTAGGCGACACGAATATTTTATTCTACCGAGGGATTGATGGCCGGCATCATTTCATTTCACCGATCTATCAAAAAGCAAATGCTTTTTTTGACAGCCTGAAACAAAAATCACCGAACAATGTGGATTTGCCGGGTAACCTATATGATCAAGTTCGAATTGCATATTGTATTCCACGGCTCATTTCGCTCATTACCGTTTTTGATGGTAGTCGAATGAATTTGTTCCCAACGGATTTGCATGGTGCCCTAGGCAATGATTTTTATCTTAGCTCATTGCGGATTGGGGGAGAGGCATGTGGGCAAGTCGATCGACTTAGACGGATTGTGATCTCAGAAATTGATAAAGGGCAGTTCA
>JAYVBN010000500.1:0-2139 GCA_043750455.1 Bacteroidia bacterium
GCTGCAACAATAATTAGGTAATCGTGGTAAAACTTGTTTTGCTTTTGCCCTAGTAAATTGCTCATAGCATGACATGAGGCTACGGAAGGTAAAAACCAAAATGTATGCGACAATACATTTAATAAAGGTGCGTGAGAAAATGGTAAGGGTGGCTTGGATGCACCCATTTTCAAATTATCAATAGTTGTTTCTTTGAAAGAACCCCTAATTAAGTCTAACCATTTCTGTACTTCATCTTCATACTTGAATTTGGCTCGTTTGGCTTCTCCTTCAGCCATAAAAAATACATTCAAATCAAACTCATTGAATTCACCACCTTTGGCAATCTCCCGAATTGATTCAGGTAGTTGGTAGGTCATCATTACCATTCTCGGCAGTGAAGCGTACGGATTAGGTTCTCCTTTCCAGTTTTCCTTTGCTCTTTGCTCGTCTGAATATGTCCAGTTGTAAATCTGTTCTTCTATAAATTCACCTGATGCAATTGCTCGGAAAGGTGTACCCGATAAATACAAATAATGGTTGGTGGTAATGGGCATGTTTTCTTCATCGAAATAATCCAATCCTTCACCTTCCGCAAATTTTACTTCTTTTGAATCTTCGCCCTCAAACAAATCTTTCGCACTCTCGCGCCATGCCCCGTAGTGATATTCATCCAACACTATACAATCCCATTGTATAGCATGAACCCATTCGTTTTTTACTTTTATCCCGCCTGCTTCATTCTTTCCAAGGAAATCTTGAAATGAACCGAAACAAACAATGGGTTGGCTTTTCTTTGCCTCACTGAAACTCAGTCCATGTCTTGCAATGAATTGCCAGCCTTTAAAATCAATGTGCGACTTAAGGTCTTCTTCCCACGCACTTTGAACTGCGGGTTTAAAAGTAAGCACCAATATTTTTTTCCAGCCCAATCGTTTGGCTAGTTGATACGTGGCAAAGGTTTTACCAAAACGCATTTTGGCGTTCCAAAGAAAGTGCGGTGTCTTTTTAGGATTCTCTTTTTTGTAAGACTTGAAGTAGCTAATGGTTTTGGTTACCGCTTCCTCTTGTTCCGGCCGCATGGCAAAATCAAAAGAGCGGTTGTCTTCATTTCTTACTCCGCTCTTTATTTCAAGAATAACTGCCTTACATCTTTAACCGTGCATTCAAACCATTCGCCTTCTGGATTTCTGATTTTTCTGCTCCGTAGCAAGCGATGAACATCAAAATCCGTAAAGGCTGTTCCATCATTTTTCATGGCGGAATCCTCAAACACAATCTTGGTTTTAATGGCTGCGGTTTTTGTTTGTTCAGCAATTCGCTTTTCGGATGAACGACTGGTGTAACCCACTTTGATTAGGCCTGTATGGGTTGACACTCCCACTAATTCATAGGCATAGATGGTTGGATTGGCCTCAGGGCGAGGTGGAAAGAATTTTTTATTCATTGTCACCATAATTAGTACTTGAATCTAGTTCTGGTGTCATCGATTCGATAAATGTTATTTCTTTTTTTGTCAAGCGATACTTTGTGTAAAGTTTCTCGTCTGACCAAGCTTCTGAAAAGTCCTGCATTGGAATAAATGAGTAAACGCCTCTTCTGGCTTCTTGAGTTATCTTCTTTAGCGATAGTAGAAAGTGGAAGAATTTTGTATTGATGTAACTGGAGGTATTCATCATCACCTGCTTTGAACGAAACGGACCAATAACAATATATGTCTCGCTACAACATGAGTTTTTATTTGGAAATACTGGTTTGAGTACGTCTGACTTACTGTCGCCTACGCCAACAGCCTTTGGAACAAAAATTTTATTCTTATCAATCCATTCCACATTTTTCTTGATGTACTTTTTATCAATGTAACCAAGGCCGGTCTTTTTCCATCCATTGTAGTAGAATGCTATATTATCCTTCGACTCTGTTAGCTTATACTTTGGCTTTACTCGCTTCATGCTATTTTCTTCACGGACATCAAAGCCAAATGGGTCATTGGCGCTTACAATAGAAGCAAAACTCTCTTCGCCAAGTTCCATCACCTTTTTTAGGATAGGAATTGCTTCATTCCTTCTAATGAAAGTTGTCGCACCTTTTTCTAGCAATGACCGCTCTGACTCAGTAACCTTGTCGCCTTCATGTGTATAAATCTTGCATTTGCCTTTG
>JAYVBN010000501.1:0-3681 GCA_043750455.1 Bacteroidia bacterium
GGCGTTATTGCTGCCCAATCTATTGGTGAGCCAGGAACTCAGCTTACACTTCGTACTTTCCACGTGGGAGGAACAGCTTCTAACATTGCTGTTGATGCAAACATCAAAGCGAAGTTTAATGGTGTTGTTGAATTTGAAGGAGTAAGAACAGTTGACACTACCGATAAGGATGGCAACAAGGTTAAGGTTGTAATGGGTCGCACAGGAGAAATCCGAATCCTAGATAAAGAGAAGGCACGCATACTTATAACGAATCACTTGCCATATGGCGCATTCCTGCAAGTTAAGGATGGTCAGAAAGTAGAGAAGGGTGATCAATTTTGTTATTGGGATCCATACAATGCTGTTATCTTATCTGAGTTTGATGGTGAGATCGAGTTCGAAGCAATCATTGAGGGTATCACATTCAAGGAGGAATCTGATGAACAAACTGGTCACCGTGAAAAAGTGATAACTGAAACGCGCGATAAAACGAAGAACCCTGCCGTCCTTGTAAAAGGTAAATCAGATACAAAAGGATATAACATGCCAGTTGGTGCTCACTTAGCAGTTGAAGCAGGGGAGAAGATTAAAGCCGGACAAGTTTTGGCTAAGATTCCTCGCACAATGGGTAAGTCACGTGATATCACCGGTGGTCTTCCACGCGTGACAGAATTGTTCGAAGCTCGTAACCCATCTAACCCGGCTGTTGTGAGTGAGATCGATGGAGTTGTTACCTATGGAGGTATCAAGCGTGGTAATCGTGAAATCTTTATCGAATCACGTGATGGTGTACAGAAGCGCTACTTAGTACCTCTGTCTAAGCACATCCTGGTTCAGGACAATGACTTTGTGAGAGCAGGTCAGCCTTTATCAGATGGTGCGATTACTCCTTCTGACATTCTTTCGATCAAAGGACCTACAGCAGTGCAAGAATACTTAGTGAATGAAATTCAGGAAGTGTACCGTCTGCAAGGTGTGAAGATCAATGACAAGCACATCGAAGCTATTGTTAGCCAGATGATGCAGAAAGTTGAAATCATCGACTCAGGTGATACAAGCTTCCTGGTTGGAGAATATGTAGATAAGTTTGAATTCCGTGAAGAGAACGATACTATCCTTGACAAAAAATTTGTTACAGAGACAGGTGATTCACAAAAATTCAAACCAGGTCAGATCATTTCTGCACGCGAACTTCGCGATGAAAACTCTTCTTTGAAGAGAAAAGATCAGAAGATCGTTGAAGTAAGAGATGCATTATCAGCAGTTTCAAGACCAACGTTGCAAGGTATTACGCAAGCATCGTTGAAGACTGAAAGCTGGCTATCTGCCGCTTCCTTCCAGGAAACTACTAAAGTGTTAAGCGAAGCTGCTATTCGTGGTAAGGCTGACAGGCTTGTAGGATTGAAGGAGAACGTAATTGTAGGGCATCTTATCCCTGCAGGTACAGGTCAGAGACGATTCAATAACATGATCGTTGGCTCAGAAGAAGAGTATGATCGGTTGACAGAAGCAACTGCTCCTGCTAAAGCAAAAGAGAAAGAGTTACAAGCATAAAATTTAACTCCTCAAAACCCCTCTCCTTTTGGAGAGGGGTTTGAGGTGAGGTTATGGCTGACGAAAAAAACAAACCTGCCGAGAATCAAATCAACATTGAGCTCTCAGAAGAGATAGCAGAGGGGATTTACTCCAACCTCGCTATGATTGCCCACTCCAACAGTGAGTTTGTCATTGACTTTATCAGATTGATGCCTGGCGTTCCCAAGGCTCGTGTAAAATCCAGGGTAATCATTACCCCGGAACATGCCAAAAGACTCCTGGCCGCCCTTAAGGACAATATCAGTAAGTACGAAGCTACTTTCGGTCCTATTAAGCAGACCAACGAAATGCCACAGTTCCCTGTGAATTTTGGAGGAACTATTGGCGAAGCCTGATCAGGTTTTTGCTTCGAAAACCCCCAGAAAAAACTTTAAGTCAGGTTTTGCATCCTATTTTTCTTTGGATACCTTTGCAGTCCTTATTTTTGAAGGGTTTAAATAGAAAATATAAATGCCTACCATTCAACAGCTTGTAAGAAAAGGACGGAAGAAATTGACGTTTAAGTCGAAATCTCCTGCTCTTGATTCATGCCCTCAGCGCAGAGGAGTATGTACCCGTGTTTACACCACTACCCCTAAAAAACCAAATTCGGCTCTTAGAAAAGTGGCTCGTGTGCGTTTAACCAACGGTAAAGAGGTAAATGCCTATATCCCGGGAGAAGGACATAATCTTCAGGAGCACTCGATCGTGTTGATCCGTGGTGGCAGGGTAAAAGATTTGCCTGGTGTGCGTTATCACATTATCCGTGGTGCGCTTGACACAGCTGGCGTAAGTGGAAGACTTCAAAGTCGTTCTAAGTATGGCGCTAAGCGTCCTAAGGCAGGGGCAGCAGCGGCTGCAGCAAAAGGAGCACCAGCAGCAAAAGGCAAGAAATAAAAAGTATTGAACCATGAGAAAGTCAAAACCAAAGAAAAGATATCTGTTACCTGATCCTAAGTTCAACGATACGTTAGTAACGAAGTTCGTGAACTATATGATGGAGCAAGGAAAGAAAAGTGTTGCTTACAATATTTTTTATGATGCAATTGCCATTGTAGAAAAAAAGGCAGCCGGAGAAAGTGGGCTTGAGGTTTGGAAACGTGCCTTGACTAATGTTACTCCTGGTGTAGAGGTGAAAAGCCGCAGGGTAGGTGGCGCAACTTTTCAGGTACCTGTTGAAATCAGACCAGAGCGCAAAATTAATTTGAGTATCAAGTGGTTGATTGAATATGCCCGTTCACGGGGTGAAAAAACAATGATGGATAAATTGGCAGCAGAAATTTTAGCTGCTTCAAAGGGAGAAGGTGCTGCGATCAAGAAGAAAGATGATACGCACCGTATGGCAGAGGCGAACAAAGCATTTTCACATTTCAGATTCTAATCCCCAATGGCAAGAGATTTAAAATTCACCAGAAATATTGGTATTGCTGCGCACATCGATGCCGGTAAAACCACTACCACCGAGCGTATTCTTTATTATGCAGGGGTAAATCACAAAATTGGTGAAGTTCACGATGGTGCAGCTACCATGGACTGGATGGCGCAAGAGCAAGAGCGAGGTATTACTATTACATCTGCAGCCACTACCGTTTATTGGAAATACAAAGCAAACGACTATCACGTAAACATTATCGATACACCAGGCCACGTTGACTTTACTGTTGAGGTGAACCGTTCATTGCGTGTATTAGATGGTTTAGTGTTCTTGTTTAGTTCTGTTGATGGTGTTGAACCTCAATCAGAAACTAACTGGCGTCTTGCGGATAATTACAAAGTTGCTCGTATCGGTTTCGTGAACAAGATGGATCGTTCGGGTGCCGACTTCCTTGATGTAGTTAAGCAGGTGAAAGAAAAGTTGGGAAGCAAAGCAGTTGCCTTACAACTTCCGATCGGTGCCGAAGAAAACTTTAGAGGTGTAGTTGATCTTGTACTGAACAAAGGTATTATCTGGAATGAAAATGATAAAGGAATGACCTTCACGGAAATTCCTATTCCCGCAGATATGGTGGAAGAAGCCAAAGAATATCGCGAGAAACTTCTTGAAGCTGTAGCTGAAGTAGACGAAACGTTGATTGAGAAGTATTTTGTTGATCCTAATTCTATCTCAGTAGAAGAAATATTAAA
>JAYVBN010000502.1:0-2752 GCA_043750455.1 Bacteroidia bacterium
CTTATTTTGTTCGATAACTTTACTCAATGTCCTCTATAGTTCCCCGCTTCGAAATACGACATCTTCATCAGCTATCGACAAAAAGATAACAAGGGCGAGCGTTGAGTGACCGACTTTGTGCACCCATTAAAGACAGAACTCGACAGGGGTACAACTTGTACCTTAGTTGAAATTAAGAGTCCTTGTGAAATGATAGCTACGAAATCGCACACACATTGCCTGGCCGCGCTTGCCGCCCACATCCAAAGCCAGCCAAAGAGTGTGCTCAGTGTATTGTATGTGGAAAGAGTAGGCAATGAAAAATGCCCCACCGCACCTCTACTATATAATAAAGATTGGTGTAAATTAACGGGTGACAGGAATTCAGACTACGAATGAAGTGCGGAGTAGGCCACACAGCCACCAACACAAGGTTTGTGCTATTGCCGGGTTCACAGTGGCAATAACTTTCCAGTTTCATTATTTACATTTGTCACGTGGGACAGGTCGCAACTGGTCGGGCTTAAACATTCCGTTTCACTCCATTGTTAAGCCCTCCTATTCCGGCAACATCACAAACCCCAACGTTGGTGGCATTGTGGCCGGATAAAAAATTTGGTTTCAAAAAACGGCTGACAATTTTCTAACAAAGATTTCCCACGGGGACAAGTGAACGACTCGCAAGACGGTTGACAAACGACCTACTCAAAACATGGGATTGAGTAAAAAGTAATACAGCCGACCCTTCGCATTTTTAAAAAGATTGTGCTCCGAATGCCCCGCTTCATTTGGCACATGCCATAGCCGCGCAAACCCACCGCGACACCAAAGCTATGGCAAGAGCCAAATCTCCACTCGCCAACTGACGGAATTAAGGGCCTAAAAACCTATATTTGGACAAACTCGATAGTAAACTCATGAACGGTAAATCTCTGAATATCAAAGTCGACAATCTCAACAAGTTAAAGGCTGTATTGCCTGAAGTATTCAGTGAAGACCAACTCGATTGGGAGAAGCTAAAGGCGCACTTTGGCGACAACATCGTGATTGCCAATGAGAGATATACCTTGAATTGGGCTGGCAAATCCGATGCGTTTAAAGCATTACAGCAACCAACGACAGCAACTCTCAAACCTGCCCCTGAAGAATCCATAAATTTTGATACTACCGAAAACGTGTTTATTGAAGGCGAAAATTTGGAGGTTCTTAAAGTATTACAAAAATCCTACTACGGAAAAGTAAAGTGCATTATTATAGACCCTCCTTACAACACTGGCAACGACAGCTTTATTTACCCCGACAGTTTTAAAGAAAACAAGGCCGACTACGAAAAGCGAATTGGCGACAAAGACGAAGATGGCTGCCTGATGAAGGAAGGCTACTTTAGAAAGAACAGCAAAGACAGCGGACACTTTCACAGTAATTGGCTGAGTATGATGTACCCGCGATTGTTCTTAGCTAAAAACCTGATGCGTGATGATGGAGTAATCTTCATTCACATAGACGATAATGAAGCTCACAACCTGCGTTTGGTTATGAATGAGATTTTTGGTGAAGAGAATTTTGTGGCACAAATTGTTTGGCAAAAGAAATATGCCGTAGCAAATGATGATGATGGAATCAGTGCAACTCATGACTACATCATATCATTTCAAAAGTCCCTAGAGTTTGAAAGAAGACTATTACCAAGAACTGATAAGCAACTAAATCGCTATCAAAACTTAGACAGTGACCCACGAGGCAATTGGTCTTCTGACAATTATGTAAGCAACAAATCAAAAACAGAACGCCCTACATTGTGGTATCCAATCAAACATCCAAAAACGAATGAAGATGTTTGGCCAGACGAAAATGCTGTATGGCGATACAGTAAGGACAACCATGAAAAGATGGTGATTGAAAACAGATTGTATTGGGGACCAGCCCAATCTTATAAAAAGCCAAGACTAAAAAGATTCTTATCTGAAATTCAGGAGGGTGTTGTTCCCAGCACATGGTGGCCGTTTGAAGAAGTGGGACACAACGATGAAGGACAGAAAGAAACGGCAGAACTTATGGGTAAGAAAATTTTCAGTACACCCAAACCTGTTCGCCTAATTAAAAAGATAATCTCTATTGCAACAGAAAAGGATTCAGGTGATTTGATTTTGGACTTTTTCTCAGGTTCAGGAACAACGGCCCATGCGGCTTTGGAAATGAACAAGGAAGAAGGTGGTAATAGAAAGTTCATCCTCGCTCAATTACCAGAGCCTTGCGATGAAACAAGCGAGGCCTATCAGGCAGGATTTAAGACCATCGCTGACATTTCGAAAGAACGAATCCGAAGAGTCATTAATCAAATAAATAACAGCCAAGTCGAAATAGAAAAAGAGATAGCTGCACTGAATGAACTAAAAGCAGAAAAAGAATTAGCGCTGTCAGAGATAAAGAAGAATAAGCCTCAACTGTTTGTTGCAGAGCCTCCAAGTGAATATAGAAGGCCAGTGGATGAAATTGAACGATTGGAAGAACGTCTGAAAAAGAAAAACGAAGAGCTCAAAAGGCTTGAGAATTGTGACAAGGGTCTAAAAGTTTTCAAACTTTCATCTTCAAATTTCAAAATCTGGCGCGGCAGTGAAATAACCGAAGAAAACCTTAGCACTCAGTTAGATGCTTTTACCAATCCGGTAAGGGCAGGCAGCGAAAAGGACAATATGTTTTATGAGTTGCTACTAAAGGCTGGTTATCAGTTGACGGATAAAATTGAAAAGCGACTACTATTCTATTCTGTAAA